>NZ_JAVRCA010000002.1:0-69028 GCF_034530995.1 Nostoc sp. DedQUE04
GGGCATTGGGCATGGGGAAGAGACAAGGTAGACAAGAAAAAAGGAAAAGACTTGTCCCCTTGTCCCCTTGTCCCCTTGTCCCCTTGTCCCCTTGTCCCCTTGTCTCCCCTGCTCCCCTGCTCCCCTGCCCCTCTGCTACTGTCCAAGTTCTTTGATGTTATTCATCACTTGTTGGTATAAGTCGTTGTTACCTTGACTTTGAAAAATACTTGCTGCTTGTTGTAAGTCCTTGAGCGCCCCCTCTTTGTCTCCATTGCTGGCGCGGGCATTTCCTCGGTTATTGTAGGCAGGGGCAAAGTTACGATTGAGGCGAATGGCTTGATTGTAATCTGCGATCGCCCCTTCTAGTTCTCCATTGGTAGCACGAGCATTTCCTCGATTATTGTAGGCGATCGCATATTTTGGGTTGAGGAGAATTGCTTGGTCAAAATCATCTAGTGCCCCTTTTTTGTCTCCATTGGTGGCGTGGGCATTTCCTCGGTTATTGTAAGCTTCGGCATAGTTGGGATTCAGGCGAATTGCTTCACTGTAATCTTTAACTGCTTCTCTGTTATTTCCCAGTGAGGCGCGGGCATTCCCCAAGTTATTATGGGCTTCGGCGTCGTTAGGATTGATGCGGAGTGCTTGATTGTAATCTGCGATCGCTTTTTCCTTGTCTCCCAAATCAAAGTAGGCTAATCCCCGCGCGTTGTAGGCAGCGCCATACTGAGAATTTTGACTAATTGCCTTACTATAAGAAGCGATCGCAGCTTGCAAGTCGCCGTTTAAATGCTGATTCTTTCCCTGAAGATAAAATTCCCCACCAATGGAAGTTGTAGCTGAACCACGGTTAGGTTGACTAACTCCTATTTCTGTTACTAATACATTGTCATTCTTACTACAAGAAATACTGCTAGTTGCTGTTAATGTAGTAAAAATAGCTATGGTAAATAAAGTATTTACCCTTGTTCGCTTTTGCCCAAATAAACGCCGTCTCATAAGTTAATATAAACTGCCATAATACCTGAATGGAATTAGTACCAAAATCTAGATTTTAATTCTTTAACTCAATAACTATTCTAACTTTTGATAGTCCTTTCAAGTTAATTGACAAATTTCCCTAATATTTTATAGATTTCTCAGAAAAGGTAGGAGGAAATAATTATTAAATTTCAATATTTTTCTTCACAATCACTCTATAAATTCAGACATTTGTAGCCTGATGAACAATTTACTCATCCTCAGCTTCACTCTCTTGAGTTTTGGGAATTAGCCGCCAAGAGGTATTTCTATCAATATCTACAGATAGTTGTTCTAGATTTTGCCCTAAATCTTTTTGGAGTTTCTGAGTTAGCGTAATCGGAAAATCTAAATTAATACCTTGGGTTTGGGCTAGCTTTGCCAATTCTGTAAATGCAGCTTTGATTGTAGTTCGTTCATAACTAGTCAGTTTATAATCATAAGTTTCTGAGATATCCTGAGCCTGCATGGCTTTTTTTATACGTTCTTGCAAATGCTCAAATTCTGAATTCAACAACTTCCACTGCTGCTCAACTTGCGAGTATCTAGCACTTAGCGAGCTTAAGTCTTCTGTTGCAGGTTCGGGGCTGGCTTGGGCTTGTAAGCCTAACAAGTTTAGGTGAATTTGAGCAAGATAAATGCAGTCTAGGTAAGCATACTCTATCTGTTCTTCAGTCAGAGGGCGTTTTGCCCAATCACTTGTTTGTTCTTGTTTATCGATATTATTAAAGCTACAAAGTGCTGTAGCTATGGTCTGGAGTTGGTAGTTGGGTAATGGCAAAAGATAGTAGGGAATTTTTTTGGCCATATCCAAAGTGCAAGTAATATTTTTGGCTTTCTTGCTACCGAGAAATTTTAGATCGTAACTCGCGTTGTGAAAAACTTTTTCAATGGCAGAATTTATCATAATTTTATCAATAAATTCAGCTATAATATTAGGTTGGTCTAATACATCTAAAAGATAGACGCGATCGCCACTCATATCTTGAGGATCATCTAATACCTGAATCAGCGATAATCGGGGATTACGACTTTTGTAGTCAGCGACTTCTGTATCTATCCACAATGTTTTAGCGTTTGTATATTCAGCAACAATGGCACGAATTTCGCTAGCCGAAGTAAGGTAGGGCATTGACTAATATTTCCTGATATTTAAGGCATTGTAAGTAAGCCATAGTTTTATAAAGTAACATTTTGTTGGTAAGTTTGCTGGCATAAGATTGCAAAAAGGCTGAAGTTTTAAATTCGTCATAGACATCGCCAAATTGACTCAAATCTGATAACATCGAGTCACTACTGTGGAGTGGCATAGTCTACCATCAAAAGAGCTACTGTGCATCTACATTAAATTCATCGAGAGCCACAGACTGTGTGTAAAGCTATCCTGGTTAGCAGCCGTCAGAAAAATTGAATTGAGATTTCTCAAAACCGGGTGCAAAATCTTAGCTTCAAGAAATCGCCCAAATTTCAATTTTCAGTAACCTGAGCTATTGCTTAAGTACTTTTGCTACTTCACTTTTAATTGTTTTTTTAAATTTGCTCCTCACCATGACACACATCTCAATTAACCGCTTCAATTACTAAATTCGGAGATAAATAATGAAAAAACTAATTCTATTAGTAGTTAGTAGCATTTTGGTAGTTGGTACTTTTGGCTGCCAAGAGGCTCCTAAAACTGGTTCCGAAACTCCTAGCACAACTAATGAAGCCGCTCAAGCACCAGTAAAACCAGCTTCAAACACAAATCAAACTGCCAAAGTGCCAGAAACACAAACTACTCCTTTAGCAGCTAGTACAGGTACTAAAGTTAAAACCGATGCTGAAAAAATGGCAGCAACAAAAGCTAAGAGCGACTTAAAAACTGAAGTTAGCGCCAAGTTGAATCAAGGCTTACCAGGCAACAAGTTACAAGTTGAAAACAAACAGGGTGAAATTATCCTCAAAGGCACAGCGACTTCTGTTGAAGAACTTAAGAAAGCTGAAACCTTGGCTAAAGAAGTTGAAGGTGTGAAGACAGTGAAGGTAGAAGTAAAAGTTAATGCAAAGTTGATGCTGAAAAAGCCATAAAAGAATAACTGAAGCTTTCAGTTAGCATCGACATGGAAGCCAAATAGAGACTTATACAGATATAAGTCTCTATTTTTGACTTACTTAAATAAAAGTCAGGAATAGGTAGTTAATACCCAATACGCTTCGGTTAACATATTTGTCTCTCGAAGCTCCCCCCAACCCCCCTTAAAAAGCAGGGCTTTTTCTCCTCTTTATCTCGTTATCTCGTTCCCAGTCTCAGACTGGGAATGCCCCTCATTGAGGCTCCGCCTCCCAACTCGCGGCAGGGCCGCCAAGAGTAGCATTTCCAGCCAGAGGCTAAAAACGAGATTTTAAAAGGGTTTTGGCTTAAGTTTACACCACTGAGCAATGCTGTGCCCCTACCGCATGGTTTATTTACCTGAAAATAGCTGTAAGGTACAAAAACCTCACCCTCAACCCTCTAATAGAATGTTTGGAATTCTATATTTTTATCTTTCAACTTCCATTATTTGAACCTCGATAAATTCGCTCCATCTGCTCTGGAGAAAGTCGTCTCATTGGAAACCACTCAAATGGAGAAACAGACTGTTTCTCATAAGGTTGAACATCATCCTGCTGGTTTTGGGGGGAACGCACAGCTAAATTGGTATTTGTAACCTCACCTCTGAATGACTCATCTATTTCTGATTCTGCAAACAGAGTTTGAGGCAAAACATAAGCGTGCTTCTGGGGATCGTATGCGAAAACTTCTCCTGTTTCAATGTGATAAATCCAAGCATAAATGCTGAGTTCTCCTTGATAAAGCTTAGAGTGAATCACTGGATATGTCCGCAAATTTTCAATTTGAGTCAGAACATTTTCAGCTATCATAATCTCTAATAGTTCTTCTTCGTCATAGTGGCTATAGTGGTCTATAACTAGCCTTCGAGTTGCTTCTGCATATTTAAGCCAATCATGTACAAGCGGCATTTCATCGCTGAGATTGTGTAACTTCATTAATCCTTTCATTGCACCGCAATGAGAATGACCACAAATAATAATTTGGCGAACATCTAAAGCTTGAACAGCATATTCAATTGTCGCACCTTCACCGCCATTACTTGCCCCATAGGGTGGAATGATGTTACCTGCATTGCGAATGACAAATAATTCACCAACTTGGGCTTGTGTAATTAGATTTGGATCGAGACGCGAATCAGAACAGGTAATAAATAATACTCTGGGTTTTTGACCGTGTGAAAGTTGCTCAAATAATTTTTGATGTGTCGAAAAATAGCTAGATTTAAATTCGCGCAGACCTTTAATTAATTTCTTCATTACTAAGTTCTACAAATATTTGGGGTTAAGAACCATATCACAGACAACGGATTGGGGTAGTAAAGATGACTTTCTTTCTACGTTTTTTCAATTGTAAAGATTACTTTATTATAAATTCATTTGGTGCTTTTAATATCCTCTACCATTTGGTTGAATTACTTTTTTCTCTTGTTCCCCTCAGTTCCTTAGCAGGTAACATTACTGTGTGAGAATGCCTTGAGCGTATTTCAAACTAGTTATATCCTGAGATAAAAATGCGATCGCTTTGTTGTCACGATCGAGCGAAGACGACAGAGACAGAATAGATGATTGAAACTATACCAAGTAATTATCCTTCGCACTTAAACTTTTCCTAAGATCGTTCTGGTTGAATAGTTGTAATTTAGGACTGATGCAAAGACACGCAAACGCAGAGATTTTTGAATTACAAGTAATTAGTCAGACATGATATTATCTGCTCTGGGAAAATTTTGATGGTCAGTTTGCGACATCAAAATTTTTGCCGTACACTGAGCGATCGCCTGTGGTAAGCCTTTTGGGTGAAGCTTGCAGGCTCACCGCAACGCGTTTACTATAATTTTCAATTCTCCGCCTTACCCTCTTGCGAATTCTTAATTAGTTGATACACTTGTTCTTCATTAGCCCAGGGAACCAGCGCCTATGGTGCACATCAAGCGCGTGGAACTTACGAACTTCAAATCCTTCGGTGGCACTACTTCTGTCCCTTTGCTACCGGGGTGTACTGTCATATCTGGGCCAAATGGTTCGGGTAAGTCTAATATCTTAGATGCATTGCTCTTTTGCCTGGGACTCTCCAGTTCTAAGGGAATGCGAGCCGAACGCTTACCGGATTTGGTAAATAACACTCAAACGGCTAAAGGACGTGCTTCGATTGAGGCTAGCGTCACGGTAACGTTTGATTTGTCAGATGAGATATCACATAAAGACGCAAAGGCACAAAGGCAGGAAGTAGAAGAGGCAGGGGGAGCAGGGGAGGCAGGGGAAGCAGGGGAAGTAGGGGAAGTAGGGGAAGTAGGGGAAGAAAATCTAAAATCCAAAATCGCTCGACTGAGCGAAGCCGAAGTCCAAAATCCAAAATTGGACGAGTGGAGTGTCACTAGAAGGCTACGAGTCACTCACCAAGGGACTTACACATCGAATTATTATATCAATGGTGTACCTTGCACGTTAACAGAGTTGCACGGGGAACTAAGTAATCTACGGGTTTATCCTGAAGGCTACAATGTAGTACTGCAAGGGGATGTCACCAGCATTATCTCGATGAATGGGCGGGAACGACGGGAAATTATTGATGAATTAGCTGGGGTGGCGGCGTTTGATCGCAAAATTGTCCAAGCCAAATCAACTTTAGATGAGGTGAAGGAAAAGGAAGATAGCTGTCGGATTATTGAAACGGAATTAACTGCACAACGCGATCGCCTTTCCCAAGATCGGGCGAAAGCTGAGAAATATCAAAAACTCCGCACAGAATTTCTAGCAAAACAATCCTGGGAAGCTGTATTATCATGGCGATCGCTACAAGCACAACAAGAAAAATTAGTTCACGAAATTCAAACAGGCGATCGCAATTCTACTGAACTCACTACCCAACTCACCAACCTAAATTCCGAAATCGTCCAAAAAACTGCTGAACTCGAACAACTCAATGCCCACGTCAAAGCATTGGGAGAAGAGGAACTTTTGGCGGTACAATCTACCCTCGCCACCCAAGAAGCAGAACGTAAACAACTCCAGCGCCAGCTAACGGAATTACAAACAACTTCCCAAGAAACCGCCAAACGTTTAGCTCAAACTCAGCAAGAGATTGAAAAACACCGCCATTCCCTACAAGAAATTTCCGAAACCCAACTTGTAGAGACGCGATTCATCGCGTCTTCCCAGCAACAAAGAAATGAAGCACAACAATCTCTAGAAACCTCCCGCGAAGCCGCCGCAGAAATCGCCTCGGCTTCGGAAGCCTGGGTGCAGCAACAAACAGCATTCAACCGTCAAATAGAAGCTTTGCTGCACACTCTAGAACCGCAACGCACCGAACAAGCACAACTCAGAGAACGCAATAATCAGTTACAGCAGTTAATCCAAGAGCAAACCCAGTTAATTGAACGCGACGAACCGCTATTAGCCCAAAAACAAACTGAATGTAGTCAAATTGAAACAGAATTTAACACCTCTAGCGAACCCATCCAAAATTTAGCCCAAAATCTCTCAGCCACAGAACAAGAACTGCAAATCCAACAGGAAACCCAAAAGCGGTTACTTTTTGAACAACGAGAAAAACAACGCCAGTTGGATAAAATCGAGGCGCAAGCGCAAGCACAGCAAGAAGTCCAAGGAACCCAAGCTAGTAAAGTTATCTTACAATCAGGAATGCCTGGTGTTTGCGGTTTAGTTGTGCAGTTGGGACTAGTGGAACCCCGCCATCAGCTAGCCTTGGAAATGGCTGCTGGGGGACGCTTGGGACATATTGTGGTAGAAGATGACAGCATCGCCGCAGCAGGTATTGAATTGCTCAAACAAAAGCGTGCAGGCAGGGCAACTTTTTTACCACTGAATAAAATTCACGCTCCCAAATTTACCCAAGATGCAACGCTGCGTTTCGCTAGCGGTTTCGTTAACTATGCTGTTAACTTAGTCGATTGCGATCGCCGTTACAAAGATGTCTTCAGCTATGTTTTCGGTAACACCGTAGTTTTTGCCAACCTTGAAGCGGCGCGGAAAAATTTAGGACTTTATCGCATCGTCACCTTAGACGGGGAACTCTTAGAAACCAGTGGTGCAATGACTGGTGGTAGTAATACCCAGCGTTCGGCGTTACGGTTTGGTACGGGTGAAGCGGCGGAATCTGATGAAGCGATCGCTTTAAAAAGTCGCTTGGTGGACATTGAGCGAATTTTAGAGCGTTGTACAGAAGCGATCGCTACTTTGTCAGCTAGAGCCAAAAAACTCAGCCAAGAACTCACAGAAGCGCGTCAGGCACGGCGCGAACAGCAGTTGCAATTGGAACAGTTGCAAAAAGACATTAAGAGTTTAACAGGGCAATTAGAGGGGACGCGATCGCAACTCGCCCAAAACAGCGAAAAATTAGCCACAGCTCAATCCCGATTAGAAATTTTAGAGCGGGAATTACCTGGACAAGAAAATGAGTTGCAACAATTGCGACACGCATTAGCAGAGTTAGAAGCATCCCAAACCCCCAGCGAATGGCAACAAATCCAGGCGACTATTAAAATTCAAGAGCAACAATTGCAACAACGCGAGACAACATTACGCGAAGCCGAACAAAGATTAAAAAATTTAGAAAGTCAGCAACAACGTCTGCAAGAAAAAATCCAAGAAGCAGAGACACGCATCACCGAATACGAAACCCAACAAACCTCTTGTAGAGACGCGATGAATCGCGTCTCTACACAAACCACAACGATAGACGAGCAAATCACGCAAACCCGTTTATCGTTAAATCAAATGGAACAAAATTTAGGAGAAGAAAAACAAAAACGCGACGCTACAGAACAAGAAGTGCGATCGCATCTTTTGCGCCAACAACAATTGGAATGGGAAATCCAAAAACTCCAAGAAACCCAAGAGAAGCGGCGAGAGGAACTAATTGCACTGCAAAACCAATTGCGGGATGTGGGAGCAGAATTACCAAATCCCTTGCCAGAAGTTCCAGATAAAGTAGATTTAGAAGAATTGCAGAAAGAATTGCGATCGCTTACCAAACGCTTACAGGCAATGGAACCTGTGAATATGCTGGCGTTGGAAGAATACGAACGCACGCAAAACCGCCTCCAGGAACTCACGCAAAAATTAGAGACACTAGAAGGAGAACGCACCGAACTACTTTTACGAATTGAAAACTTTACCACATTGCGGCAACTTGCCTTTAAAGAAGCTTTCGATGCTGTCAACGAAAACTTTCAATCAATTTTTGCCATTCTTTCCGACGGCGACGGCTTCTTGCAACTTGAAAATCCTGAAGATCCCTTTAGTAGTGGGCTAAATTTAGTCGCACATCCAAAAGGTAAACCCGTACAGCGCCTAGCTTCCATGTCTGGGGGAGAAAAATCACTTACAGCCTTGAGCTTTATTTTTGCCCTGCAACGCTACCGTCCATCGCCATTTTACGCCTTTGACGAAGTAGATATGTTCCTAGATGGGGCAAACGTAGAGCGATTAGCTAGAATGATTAAACAACAGTCACAACAAGCGCAATTTATAGTTGTGAGTTTGCGTCGTCCGATGATAGAATCAGCCGAACGCACAATTGGCGTTACTCAAGCACGAGGAGCTTACACTCAAGTTTTGGGGATTAAATTACAATCATCCAATACATCTGCTTGAGTTTTTGTTAATAATAGTGTATAGATAAACCAAACCGGATTCGAGATCAGGACTCGGTATAGAATGACCTCCGAACAGATAATTAGGCGTTCCGACATATTAAATACCCAGGTGATTACCCGCGACAACGGCAAGCGGCTAGGCATTATCAGTCAAGTCTGGGTTGATATCGATCAACGAGAGGTTGTGGCTCTTGGTTTGCGAGACAGCCTGATCTCCATTTCGGGCATACCGCGCTATATGTACCTCAACAACATCAGCCAGATTGGTGATGTTATCCTGGTTGATAACGAAGATGTCATTGAAGATATCGAAGTTGAATCTCTCAGTAATTTGATTAACTGGGAAGTAATTACAGAAACAGGTGAAGTCTTAGGCAAAGTTCGGGGCTTCAAGTTCAACGGCGAAAGCGGGAAGCTTGAATCTATAGTCATTGCTTCTTTAGGATTGCCCCAAATTCCCGATCAATTTCTGAGTACTTACGAGTTCTCAGTCGATGAAATTGTCAGCACAGGCCCCAATCGATTAATTGTGTTTGAGGGAGCCGAAGAACGAGTAAACCAGTTGACAGTTGGTTTACTAGAGCGTCTGGGTATCGGCAAAGCACCTTGGGAGCGAGATATAGAAGAAGAATACGGCTATACTCCACCGCGTACAATTGCAGCACCCAATCAACTGCCTAGTGGAGTGCCATTGCAGCCACCCAGGCAAAAAGTTCGCGCCCCCGAACCCGTAGCGCGGGAAGAAGAATGGAATGAAGACTATGTGGAAGAGGAAAGGCCACAGCGTCAGGTAATGAAGGCGCGGCAGTATGAATCTATTCAATACGAAGAAGATGAGGAAGAAGATAACTGGAGCGAGGCAACGGGCAACGACAGGTATCAACAACCGCAGCCGCTAAAGTATGAAGCCCAGCCCTATAACAAGCCATACGTTGACGAATACGATGATTATGACGACGTAGACGGCGATGCTTGGGAAGATGCGCCAAAGCCTGTGAATATTCCTAAGAAAGTCAAGGAAAGACAGCCAGAATACGAAGAAGAAGGCGGATATTAAGTAATTCGTAATTCGTAATTCGTAATTCGTAATTCGTAATTTAACCGGAAAATTACGAAGTATTTTAAGATTAATTCAGCCCTTTCCTTAGTTACAAGGAGAGGGCTAATTTTTTAGAACGTAGTGAGAGTGTGTTAGCGACAGCATAAGGCACTGTTTAAACGAGAGGGTAATTTGAGTAAAATTATCTTGTTGCTTGATATGTAGTGAGCTTTCTGCTATGATGCACCATCTATCGGATCGGGGGTAGATATTCAATTCGATCCTGGTATTCATCCTCAAACGAAGCTTCCACAATGATGATTAATTCTTCAACAGTTTGTCCAATGCTTTGGTTTGCATCAATGGTGAATATTCCAGGAATATGGCGACCTGAAGCTAAATGGTTAGCCAAACGCTAAAACAGTTTGTAACTAATTAGTTAACTGTTCAGAAACTCACCAAAAACTGATAGCGTCAAACAAAGTAAAATATTGTTGTAGACTTTCAAGCTTGAAAACCCTTTTTAATTACTGGCAACTACTGCCTTATATCCGAATCCAGTGGCAAACCATCACCAAGAGATTTATTGGGATCTTGGAATACGTGGTGGCGACATTTGTATTAGACTTCTTGCAAAAATCCTTGAATTACCCCTCCCCAACCCTCCCCGTATGTATTGGGGAGGGAGCAAGATTTCAAGTTTCCCCCCTTTATAAGGGGGGATTAAGGGGGGTCTATTCCACTTATGCAAGAGGTCTATCGATCGATCTTGGCAGTAAATTGGCAATTCCCTTTGCACAAGATCCATCACCACTGAGGATTTGCCATAATTAATGCCGTCGCCTGAGAGCTATCTAATGGATGGGAGAAAAAATATCCCTGCCCATATTCACAGTTCAACTTTCTCAACATTGCTAGTTGCTCTTCTGTCTCTACCCCTTCGGCGGTTACATCCACACCTAATTTGTGTGCCAATGTAATAATTGTCTGAACAATATCTAAATTTCCATCATCAAAAATGCTTCCGCTAACAAAAGAGCGGTCTATCTTCAACTGATTAATTGGAAAGTGGTGGAGACGACCTAATGAGGAATAGCCCGTACCGAAGTCGTCAATTGCCAACTTAATTCCTAAATTTTTCAGTTGCTTTACCCTGATAATGGCTTGATCGTGATTTTCCATAATTACGCCTTCTGTAATCTCCAGCGTCAAATTCGGTGCGGGGAGTCCAGTGTCTTGGAGAACTTTATTGATGTGCGGCAGCAAGTTTTCTTCACTGAACCTAGTAGTACAAAGATTGACACTAATGGTCAAGGGATATTCAGCCAGTTCACCACAACTAGAGAAGAATTGCTCTTGCCATTGATGTATCTGATGACAAGCCTCATACAAGACCCACTGCTCAATAAGGATAATTAGCCCGGTTTCTTGAGCAGCTGACATGAAATACTCTGGCAAAACAATGCCGTGTTTTGGATGTAACCAACGTATAAGCGCTTCAAAACCAGTTATCTTGCCATGACTGAGTGACACTATCGGTTGATAATAAATCCGAAACTCTTGAAGTTCAATGGCTCGGCGTAGTTCGTTAACCAACTCCAAGTGTGCCATTGCTTGAATATGCATATCAGGGTTAAAAATCTCATAGCAGGCCCTGCCTTGTGCTTTAGCTCGGTACATCGCAATATCAGCGTCACGCAAGTAATCTTCTGGTTGTTTATAATCTGTTATGCTTAAAGCAATGCCAATACTCGCTGTAGTAGAGACTTCGTGCCCGTCCAGAACCAGAGGAAGTGCCAGATTCTTTTGTATTCGCTCAACAACCCCTACCACTTCTAATACATCTCTAATTCCCACTAGCAAAATGATAAACTCGTCTCCTCCGAGCCGTGCAGCCATATCTGTAGAGCGCAAGCAT
Organism: Nostoc sp. DedQUE04; assembly: GCF_034530995.1. Taxonomy (NCBI): domain Bacteria; kingdom Bacillati; phylum Cyanobacteriota; class Cyanophyceae; order Nostocales; family Nostocaceae; genus Nostoc; species Nostoc sp. DedQUE04. The sequence continues at coordinate 11,669 of NZ_JAVRCA010000002.1, forward strand.
TCTTGAAGCCTTTGAGCAACGGTAAGCAGTAATTGATCTCCAAATGTGTGCCCCAGGCTGTCATTGATCACCTTAAAACGATCTAGGTCTAGGAACAAGACAGCAAATAGATAATCTGAATGCCGTTGGGAATAATTGACCGCATCTTCTAAGCGGTTCATAAATAAAGCGCGGTTTGGGAGTCCCGTCAGTACATCGTGAAACGCAAGATGCACTAGTTGTGACTTGGCTCGTTTATGCTCTGTAATTTCACTCAGCAATTGCTGATTTGCTTTTGCCAGTTCCTCTGTGCGTTTTGCCACTTGTTCTTGTGCTTGTTTAGCTTCGCTGATATTACGCAGCAACCAACGCCAGCCTACCAACTTTCCTTGTGAGTCATACACTGGAGATACCTTGATACTAGCAGGAAAAGGTGTACCCAAACGTGGCTTGATGTCAATTATGCAGTCCTGTATCTGCTGCGAATTATTGATCAGGGAGCTAAATATCTGGTGGTCTTGTTGAGCAATAAACACAATTAATGGTTTACCTACCAGATATTTTTGGCATATAGAGAGCATAGTTGCTGCTGCATAGTTAGCCTCTAGGATCTTCCCTATGGTATCAGTTACCAAGTAACCATCCGGCGCAAAATCGAATAATTCTTGGTAACGCTGGCGTTCTCTCTCAGCTCCGGCTCTTGTTAGCTCTAACTCCTCGGAGGCAGCCAATAGTTCTTCCACTGACATTTGGAGTTCATCGAAAGCCTCTATTATTAGCTCTTGTTGTGAGTTCGGTTGAGTTGCTGTACGCTGCCATATTTTCCGTACCCGCGATCGCAATTCTTCTATCTCTTGGCCAAAGTTATCTACATCCATATTGCTCGAGCTGCAAAACTATGAAGCGTAGGTGGAAGTAATGGTCAAATCTAAATATCAGTATTTATTAATACTAAATATCTGTCATCTATAGCAGGGTATACTTTTAATATTTATACCAATTCTATGTATGTAGATTATTTTGACCTGAACGCTAAAACAGTTTGTAACTAATTAGTAAACTATTCAGAAACTCCCTAAAAACTGCTAGCGTCAAACAAAGTAAAATAGCGTTGTGGATCTTCAAGCTTGAAAACCCGTTCTAATTACTGGCAATTGCTGCCTTATATCCGACTCCAGTGGCAAACCATTACCAAGGGACTCATTGGTATCTTGGGATACGTGCTGGCGACTTTAGTATTAATTAATCTCGCTGGTAAATTGGCAATTCCCTTTGCTCAAGGTAATGTAGTCGCGATCGCTCAAATAACTGGCAGCTGTGCTTTAGTATTTCTTGTTCGAGGCTTGTTTCAGTCTATACAAGATATGTACATGGCAAAAGCTGCTTTGCGAGTTGCTTTTCATCTCCGCCAGCAAGTCTACGCGCATCTTCAAAAGCTCAATCTCAGCTATTTTGAAACGGCAAAAGCTGGTGATTTATCTTACCGCCTCACGGAAGATGTTGACCGTGTTGGCGAAGTGGTAAATAAAGTATTTCACGACTTTATCCCCTGTATTTTGCAGCTGCTAGCAATTCCGATTTACATGATTTATCTGAATTGGCAACTAACATTAGCAACAGTGATAGTTGCGCCACTCATGGGTATTTTAGTTGGCTGGTTTGGCGAACGTTTACGCAAGTATTCCTTAAAAAGTCAAAATCGCGTGTCGGGTTTATCAGCCATCCTTGCGGAAGTCTTCAACGGTATTCGTTTGGTACAGGCTTTTGCTGCCGAAAATTACGAAATTGCCCGCTTTGGCCATGAAGCAGAACGCAGCCTGAAAGCAAAATACTCAGCCGAACGCCTGAAAGCGATTCAGATTCCCATCATTGGATTTTTGGAAGCCTTAAGTGCCTTATCGTTACTGATTGTGGGAGCTTGGCAAATTTCCCAAGGTAACTTGACTGTGGCGAATTTTTTCAGTTATCTGGCGGCGGCAGCGCTGTTAATCGATCCCATTGGTCATACTACTAACAACTACAACGAATTTAAGCAGGGTGAAGCATCAGTTGACCGCGTTTTTGAATTGATGGCAATTCAGCCGACGGTAATCGAAAAGATAAATGCGATCGCTCTCCCTCCAGTCAAAGGCAAAGTAGAATATCGTCATATTTCCTTTGCTTATAAACCAGGTGAACCCGTATTAAAAGATATTAGTGTATTGGTATCGCCAGGTGAAGCGATCGCTCTTGTGGGTGCTTCTGGTGCTGGTAAAACTACATTTGTCAATCTTTTACCCCGTTTTTACGACCCCGAAGTTGGTGAAATATTAATTGACGGGGTTGATATTCGAGATGTGAAGTTGCATAGTCTGCGGCGACAAATTGGGATTGTTCCTCAAGAAACCATCATCTTTTCCGGGACGATTGCTCAAAATATCGCCTTTGGACAATATATTTTTGACATAAAAGCAGTTAAGGAGGCGGCGAAAATTGCTAATGCCCATCAATTTATTAGCCAACTACCAGAAGGTTATAAGACTTGGGTAGGCGAACGTGGGGTAAACTTATCAGGTGGACAAAGACAAAGAATTGCGATCGCTCGTGCTGTTCTGCTTAATCCCCAAATCTTGATTCTTGATGAAGCGACATCAGCCTTAGATTCCGAGTCTGAAGCACTGGTACAGGAAGCGCTGGAAAGATTGATGGAAAAACGCACGGTGTTTATTATTGCTCACCGTTTATCGACAGTTAGAAGGTGCGATCGGATTTTAGTTCTCGAACAGGGTCAAATTGTCGAATCGGGAACCCATGAAGAATTATTAGCTCTAGAGCGTCGCTATGCGCGGTTTTATGCTCAACAGTTTAGTTAAAGGTAGGGGAAGTTCGAGGTTTTAAGACAACTGAATTAGTCTCCCGCTTCAGACCTATCCAACATTTATTGAATATCCATAAGGGACTTCTAATAAATATAATTATCCATCTTGTGGAGTGGGCATCTTGCCCGCCCTAATTATGCAAATTAAAGGTGGAACAGCTTACTACTGACCAAGCACAAAAATTCATAATATAGCGCTTCTCAATTGCATGGAATACAGACCTAACCCCCAGCCCCTTCCCTACTAGCGTTGGGGAGTAAGTTTCAAAGCCTCTCTCCTAAAAGGAGAGAGGAATGGAAGTGAGGTCAGAGTGTATTGCATACAAACGAGAAGTACTATATTAAAAAGAAAGTAGCTGTAAATTGACTACTTCCTAGACTGAATTGCCTCGATCAACTCATAAAAAGGCTGCCAATTATCTTCCTGAGCAATTGCTTCCCAAACAGATTCAATCACAGGTCTTAATAATGCCGTTTTGGGATTATGAACAGCTAGAGTTTGGGCAATTATATCGGTGCGTAGGCGTAGCCCGTCGTAGACATCGCTATCAAAATCATTCAAGATTTTGTGGTATGCTATGCACCAATCATCAAAAATTGCTGATGCGCCCGGTACTGGTACAATATCTGAATTATTCATTACAAAACCTGGTTCATCTCGCCATTTAGATGAAAAAGTGCGAGCCATCTCATAGAAGAATTGATGATAACCAACTTGGCTGGCTTTCAAGAATTCAATCGTGAGATTTAAGAGTTCTTCAGCTTGTGGATGTTGCAACTCCACAAAACCCAACTTCTTCAACATCAAAGAACTGTATTCAGCTTGATAATATTCATCAAACCTAGCTAAACTAGTCTCCATATCGCCTTTATTAATAATTGCCTTTAAAGGTTCCTGGAGCATTTCTAAATTTAGCTTGCAAATAATTGGTTGATTACTGTAACAGTAGCGTCCAGAATAGTCAAAATATGCAGCGATAAAGTATGGGTCATAAGTAGGGATAAATGCATAAGGCCCATAATCAAAGCTTTCTCCCGTAATCGACATATTGTCAGTATTCAGGACTGCATGACAAAAGCCAGCCGCCATCCACTGCGCTACTAGTTCTGCAACCCGTTTAACTAATTCGGCGTAAAACAAGCCATATTTATCTTCTTCAGCATTTAAGTGTCGATAATACTGCTCAATTACGTGGTCTAATAACTTCTGAGTTAAATCTGGGCGCTGGAAATAGTGCAGTCGCTCAAAAGTGCCAAACCGAATATGAGAACTGCTCATCCTAACCATCACAGATGAACGGGTAGGCGAAGGTTCATCGCCCCGCCAGAGTGGTAAACCTGTTTCAATCATGCTCAGACAGCGCGAAGTACGTACACCCAAGTAGTGCAGTGCTTCCGCAGCCAGAACTTCCCGCACCCCACCTTTGAGGGTGAGCATACCATCGCCACCACGGGAGTAGGGCGTTCTCCCAGAACCTTTAGTGCCAAAATCGTATAATTCGCCATCATTGGCGCGTACTTGCCCGTAGAGAAAGCCTCTACCATCACCCAACTGTCCGTTATATTCACCAAATTGGTAGCCGTGGTAACGCAGTGCTAACAACGGTTTGCGCCCTTGAAATTGGCCAAAGGCTGCGATGAAATCTTCGTCTTTGACTACTTGGGGGTCTAGACCAAAACGGGGTAATAGTTGATCGTTACGCCAACGCAGGAGGTGTTGGGGAAATTCAGCTGCTGCAACCTCATCGTAGTAGTCGCCTCCTAGAGATTCTAAGGCGGTTTCGTAGTTGAGGGAGAGAAAAGGATTGCTAGAATTCTTGTCGTTTGGAGTTTCAGCCAGAGTCATTACGAGCAAAGCTAATTCATTCTTCCTTTAATACTACCTCTGGCTTCAGCATCATCAGCATAGACGCAAAAAGCGATCCATATCAAAATCGGGAGCGCTTCAGGAGGCAGAAGTAAGCCACCTTGAAAAACGTGGAATTGAAGCAAGAACGCTGACTAATTTGTAGTTGTATCAAACTGCCTGATAAAATCATCAGTGAGAAATTTCAGTTTTGTATTTTTTATTACTAGCAAACTTTACATTAAACCATGCTTTATCTACCTGAAATTATTCACTAGATAGAAGAAGAAGTTTAGTAATAAAAAGTATTCTCTTAAAAACAAAACTAAACAATTTTTTTCTAAATGCCAAGTAATTTTTTTACGCCTGTAGAAGAAAGAGAAAAAATCTTTTGTACAGAACTGGTTAAGTGCGGTGTGTTATATGAAAAAGCGGTTACTGCCGCTAAAATTTTAGCTTCTGGTCAGCCAGATGAGCTTTTGTCATCTGAAGACAGAAAAGTTGTCAAAGATGCCTGTGAAAAGTGGTTTGTACAGAATAAGCCCTATAAATGTTGAAGCTTATACACCCGTTTTGGGTTAGGCAACTCAGAATAATTAGAACGCTGAAACTCGCGTAAGTTCGTAGACGCGTGTCAATCGCTCACGAGTAAATTTCTACCTCTGCCATGAGGTATTGGCTCTTGTAAAACTGCTTTCAATCGCCTATTACACAAGTAGTCCCTAAGTGTAACTGCATACCTCGTACCCTCTTTTAAGAGGATGTTTTAAAAGTATTTTTCATCACATCAAAGCTTCAGAAACCTGACCCCCCTAGCCCCCAACACTCACGAGAAAATGAGGGTTTCAAAGCCTCTCTTTGCTTGCCTAACGGCAGGTTGACGCCAACGGGGAGAAAAATGGAAGTGGGGTTTATAGTATACTTTACGACTTTTCAAACATCCTCTAAAATAAATAAAGTTTTGGATATTCAAAAAAAATAAGACTGGCTTAACCGAAGTTTGGATAAAATTCGCCAGTCTTGCAAAATTTAAACTTAATGAAATAAAACTGATTTTTTATTTTTTAATTGGTTGTGATGTTGGTGAAGCAATTTCTCCTGGTTTTGATGTTGGTTGTGATGCCTGTGAAGAGAGAATTTTTTTCACTTGCAGGTTATAAGTTTGCAAAATTGATTGAACTTGTTTCTGTTGATCTTGATTCAAATCCAAAGATTTTAAAACTATTCTGATTCTCTGACGGGATTGCAGTGCTGCCTTAAATTTAGTATCTTGGGACGGGTTTAATAGAGCCTCAATATTCTTGTCTCTTTGCTGGCGAGCCGCTTGGATTTGTTGGCGCTGTTGATTTGTGAGTTTGATTGGTTGGTGTGGTACAGCACTAGTTTGAGTTTTTAAGGCTGGTGTAGTGCTGGGATTTGGGCCTGGTGCTGCTAAGACAACTCCGTTTAAGACGGTAGCAAAAGCGAAGATAGTAGAAAAGACAGATAAGCGCTTTATAGAATTAATGAGCATTTTAAAAACTCCTCAACTGTTTAAGAAAATTGGACACATCGGCTAAAGCTAACCTTAGTAACTAAGTTTGTTAGCGAACAAATATTACTATTGCATTTGCCTGTGGAGTTGTTGTGTATTTATGATGAATTTACTATGAATTTGTAGAGATTTACAACTGATATATTAAATTTCTTCTCATATAAATATGAGAGTATTGTGAATAGCTGTAAGATGGGTATTACTCAAAAATTACAAATGAGTAATTGAGTGCAATTTAAGAATTACTTACTTTTATAAAATGACTAAACAAAATTGAGAATTATGAATTATAAACAAATTGCTTTAAAAGCAGTTTTGCTAGAGAAATTAAATAATATTGACAATAGCCCTCAGCTTATTTAAATTTTAGGTTCTTTCCAATAAGGATTTGTAAGACTTGTCAAAATGTGATCTTCCCATTGTCCATTAATTAACAAATAGTCTCTAGCGTATCCTTCAACAACAAAACCGAGCCTTTTGAGTACATTACCACTGCGCCGATTGTGAGGCATATAGTTAGCCATAACTCGGTGAAAATTTAACTCTTCAAATAGATATTGAGTTGCAGATTTTAAACCCTCTGTCATATATCCTTTACCTTGTTTATTTTCAGCAAGGCTATATCCCACATAGCAAAAATGAGCGGCTCCTCGGACAAAATTACTAAAGTTGACCGTTCCAATAACTACGGTAGGATTTTTTTTGGTAAAAACAAATAGTTTTAACGATTGCCCATTGATAAATTCTAGAAAACTATTCTCTATCTGATATTGCCAATATTCTTCAGTGAAAAAGCCATCAGCCCAAAGAGGGTAAAATGGAGTGAGATAAGTTTTGTTATCAATAAAGTACTTGAGAATTTGGGGTATATCTTCATGGATCGCTGCTCGCAATAATAGGCGATCGCTTGCAATTATTGGCAGTTCTGATATCATAAATTACTTAATCGGCGGGATCTCTTCTCAAAATATTCTCTAAATGTTATAAATTCTCTCATAGTCTGCGGTTTAGCAGCAGTTAGATTAGCTGTCTTATTATCAGCACTGACGCAAGTTTCATAATTTTTTCATAAAGCTTGTCAAGAGTCAGGGGTCAATTAACTGATTTTATATAGACTTTGAACTCTTGACCAGCATGACAAAAGATATATCTATCTGACTTTTCACGTTATGTGGAAAAGTCCACAAAGACCTAACCCCCTAACCCCCTTCCCTTGTCGGGAAGGGGGAAAATTCAAAGTCTCTCTCCTAAAAGGAAGAGAGATTTAGAGAGAGGTTTTTCAGATACCGTGAAAAGTCAGATATATTTATGCCCAATGCCCTTTACAAAAGATGGGGTGAGTATTTTTGCTCTTAATCTGCCATTCAACCAAAATCTTGATAAGCTGATGTCTAATATCTAGAGCGGAAGGATTGAGAGCCAATGGGTGATAAAGCACATTCCAGGGTACAACTTCGATAAAATAGCTTTGCCCAAAGGCTGTACCGCAGCAGATTCAAGCAAACAACAGCTCAAGATTTAACCCAGTCTACAAGAAGGATAGTGATGTGGTGGGAATACGCTACGATTGGCAGGAATTAGAGATTCGGGCGATATACAACACGCCTTTGCTAGAGCTTATTTATCAAGCTGCTAGCGTGCATCGCCAATATCATGACCCAACAAAAATACAAGTTTGTAAGCTCATATCTATCAAAACGGGAGGTTGTCCAGAAGATTGTAGCTACTGCGCCCAATCTTCTCGCTATAAAACAGAGGTAAAGGCGCAAGCACTTCTAGAAAAGGAAACGGTAGTTAACATCGCCCAAAAAGCTAAAGAAACTGGTGTTAGTCGCATTTGTATGGGTGCTGCTTGGCGCGAAGTCCGGGATAACTCACAATTTGAGGAAGTCCTGGAAATGGTCAAGGATGTGACTGCAATGGGTTTAGAAGTGTGCTGCACTCTAGGTATGTTGACGGCAAATCAAGCCAAGAAATTGTCAGAAGCAGGACTTTATGCTTACAACCATAACTTAGATACCTCGCAGGAATATTACAGCACAATTATTACCACAAGGACATATAGCGATCGCTTGAATACAATTGAGAATGTCCGGCAGACAAATGTTACTGTCTGTTCTGGCGGTATCCTGGGTTTAGGCGAAACTGTCGATGACCGGATTGGGATGTTACAAACTCTGGCAAACTTACATCCCCATCCAGAGTCTGTGCCAATTAATATTCTCTCGCAAGTACCGGGAACACCCTTAGAAAATCAGCCTGATGTCCCCATTTGGGATATTGTGCGGATGATTGCTACAGCCAGAATTTTAATGCCAGCTTCCGATGTGCGTCTTAGTGCTGGTAGGGCGGGACTTTCTCAAGTTGAGCAAGCTTTCTGCTTTATGGCAGGAGCCAATTCTATCTTTTCTAGCGACGACAACAAAATGTTGACGGTGACAACTCCCTGTCCAGATTACGATACTGACCGAGAAATGCTGAATTTACTTGGTCTGGGAATGCGTCCGCCTTCCCAAAGACAGGAGAAAGTAGCAAGTTCGGCTGTTGTAGGGTAACTATCTAATTGTGGGATAACCGAAAGGTCCATCCCACAATTAATAATTGGATATTTTTTACTTGAATTCCCTAAGCAGGTGTCAATAAAATCAACTGCTGTTGCAAAAGGCTTCTTACCTCATCCAATCCCAGTTCTACATTTGTCAATATCTCTGCAACTGTGGCATTAGCACCACATCTTTGCATAAACTCAAACTCTGCTACAGATAAATTAACAATTTGGTAATCGTAATTAAAGAAACATTGACTGGGAAATCCCTCAAGACAAGGATTCAGTTCGGGAATCGCTGCTAGTAGAGCGTTATCTTCTGACCAGTCGGCTTTGATTAAAGGAGGACGACCGAGGAAAAACTCGTAATGAGTTACTTCTGGGTCTAATAATTCTATCAGGCGGTAAAGCTGGCGATCGCTCAATTCTTTTGCCCGTTCTACTAACTCTGGTGCTTTGCCTAAAAGTCTCTCCAAATCCCAAAAGCTCGGATTCGAGAAACCAATAAATTCCAATCCCGAAGCATCAATTAATTCAAACAGCGTTTCAATGTTATAGTCAATTTCTTGAGGATGAACGTACATATCAGCAAAGTATTCATCCTTGTTGTTTTCTAGCGACCAACGTTGTTTATCGTATTTGACAATTCGGTTATTTTCTGGTAAAGAAGCGAATATTTGTCGCCCGACTTGGACACCATCGCGGTAGTCGCCTTTTTTGTCACCTTGAAGAAGTGCGATCGCTTTTTGCATGAGTTGAATTTCCCAACGTCCCAACTCCCCGTACACAAAAATGTGCATTAAGCCGCCTGGGGCTAATTTCTTCGCCAAAGCTTGAATCCCGCGAATGGGATCGGGAGTATGATGCAAAACGCCAACACAGTTAATTAAATCAAACTCACCCGGTAACTGTTCCACATCAAACAAACTGAGGTGATGAAATTCAACCCGGTTAGCCCCTGAACGCTGACAACGTTCTTTTGCTACAGCTAAAGCACCAGTACTGAGGTCAATTCCCACAACAGAAGCTTGAGGATTGAGGTGAACTAGGTACTCTGTACCTACACCAGTACCGCAACCTGCATCTAAAATCCGAATATCTTGCCTTTGGGGTTTTTGCCCTGTGCAGAAGTTATGAGCGGCTAGCCAATTCCAGCGCCAGTTGTAGCCTGGAGGTGGTTCATCCAACAAAGCTTCCGGCGGAAAGGGGTAGGTATTGTAGAGTTTGGCAACAGCAGCACTAACAGTTTGGGAATCGGACATGATGAGGAGTAACGCAGCATTTCTGAGTTTAGCGGATAGTGGCTGGTTAGAGCAAAGATTACTATTGCTTATTTCCTGCTACTTATCTAATAGCAAAGTCAGTAAATTGGCGTTTATAAGGAGCATGAAATCCTAATACAATATCTTCTTTCGGTACACCAGCAGCAATTAATTCATTAGCGATACCGATTTCTGTACCATCTCTTTGTATCCAAATTTTTTGTCTTTGATATCAAGTTGATATATTTGCTCAAGCTGAACCTACACAGTACCAAATAGCATTGGATATTTTAAATTCAGCCAAAGAGTACTGGGAAGCTAATAATATAAATCTGAAATTTTTATCTATAAACAAATAGGTCAGTTTAGCCTTGATAGAAATTAAGATATAGTCCAATCTTTTAAACGCAAATTAGGAACTTTCTCAAAATCCTTACGGTTGCGAGTTACTAAAATGCCATTCACCGACAACGTAATTGCAGCAATTCGCAAATCTTGTGTGCCAATGCGGATTCTTTGGCTAATCAAGTCTTCGTAACAATTAATAGCATACTTGTCAAATGCTAGCGATCGCACATTTTTGAAAAATTCTAAAGTAGCCTGTAACTTGGCGTAAGCTAATAGCAATGCATCAGATGAAGAAGCCTTTCTGATTACATTAAACCTTCCACGCAGTTGTTCTTCAACTGTAATTATCGTTATGGCAATGTCTTCAGAATTTACTGCATTAATACGCTGTGTAACAACTGGATGCATCTGTTGAAAAAGTGAGATGTGATCCGTATCAAGTATCCATAAAGTCACTTAGTTTCATTCTCCGCATCAAGTTGCCGATAATATTCCTCCATTTGTGCGTCAAGTTCACGACGATCAGCTTCTATATATGCTAGCACCTCGTCAAATTGAGGATCATCCTTGAACATACCTGCAAATTTCATCCAAGGATGTTCGGTTTGGGGAGGTTCAATTTCCAAAGTCACTATTTCTGGTTTTCGCTCTTGTAAAAGTTGAATTAGTTTTTCTAGTGCTTCTTCTTTAGTTACACCAGAGCCTTTAAAATCTGGTAAGCCTAGCACTGTCGCACTAACTCCGCCATCTGGTTGATTTTCAATCAGCACATCATAATTTAACTTGGGTACAGTATTGTTAGGATAAGTTTTTACAGTTAAATTCATAATATTTTGAACCTTGAAGTTTTATATTGATTATAACTGCTGACCTACTTACTGCTAACTTGAAAGTTTGTACGTGTTAGCGTAGCGTTTCGTAGATAACTACAAACCTTTAAGAATTTACACTGGTTTACTTATCTATGGTTTGATTTTTATCATATTGTCTTTTGCGATCGCACCAATGATTTATAACCAATCAGAGTTTAATTTACGCTGTGAATGGGGGCCGCAAGGAGTTGCTGAACTAGCTTTTATCAGTGATGTAATTGTGATAGTTGACGTTCTCTCTTTTTCTACCTGCGTGGAAATTGCCACTAACAATGGCGCGATAATTTTTCCCTACGCATATAGAGATGAATCAGCCATAGATTATGCCAAGTCAGTACAAGCAGAGTTGGCAAGTCATAGACAACGTTGGACTACAACTGGATATTCTCTTTCACCAAAATCGGTAGCTAAAATTCCTGCTGGAACCAGACTAGTTTTACCATCACCTAACGGTTCTTTCCTGACTTTACATACAGGAAATACACCAACTTTGGCTGGCTGCTTGCGAAATTGCCAAGCTGTGGCGCACTTTGCTCAAAAGTATGGTGACAAAATTGCTGTGATTCCTGCTGGTGAGAGGTGGAAAGAAGATGGTAGCCTCCGCCCTGCATTTGAAGATTTAATTGGTGCTGGGGCAATTCTTAGTTATTTAAATGGCAGTCTATCACCAGAAGCCGAAGTCGCTGTGACAACATTTCAGGCTTTCCAGCAGGATTTACTAGGGTACTTGAAAAAATGTAGTTCTGGTAAAGAATTGATTGAAAGAGGTTTTGAGTCAGATGTTGAACTATCCGCCGCCTTTAACATCAGTAATTGCGTGCCTTTATTTAAATATAATGCCTATGTCAACGTAAGTTCGACGAACCTCTCTCTACCTTGAATTAAAGTTAAAGTCTATGCTTATCTGATTCCAAGAGGGACGGTTTTGTGTAGTAAAATCTCTAAGAAATTTTTTGATTGAGTCAATTATAGGGACACTATATGAGCCGTCGAATTCACGTTATCTAAATTGCAAAAACAAGGTTAATTAGGCGTTACAGTTCTAATTATGCATACACCATGTTTATATGCCTTTGACTTGCCAAGTTACTCTTGTGTTTTTCCCAAGCAATGGTTGTGTTGATAATCTCGTCTAAATCATTGTGTTTTGGTTGCCAACCCAAAACCCTATGAATTTTATCAGCACAAGCTGCAACACAGGCAGGATCGCCTGGACGACGTGGTGCGGCAATAACGGGAAAATCTACACCAGAAATAGCCTTGACTCTTTCAATAACTTGTCGCACGCTGTATCCTTGCCCATAACCGCAGTTGAAAATTTGGCTTTCACCTCCTTTTTCTAAGTAATCCAAAGCATCTAAGTGAGCAGTCGCCAAATCTTCAACATGGATATAGTCTCGAATTGCGGTTCCGTCGGGCGTAGGAAAATCAGTACCAAAAATTCGGACTTCTGGCTTGCGCTTGAGTGCTGCATCACAAGCAGCTCGAATCAAGTGTGTGGCATTCGGTGACATTTGCCCCAATAGTCCACTTGGTTCAGAACCTGCTACATTAAAGTAACGTAAAATTACGTAGTCTAGCGCAGATACTGCTGCATAATCCTGGATCAGCCACTCACTCATCAACTTTGAACGTCCGTAAGGATTAATGGGCTGTGTAGGATTCGACTCAGTAACAGGATTTTGTTCTACTTCTCCATAGACTGCGGCTGTGCTGGAAAAAATGAACTTGTTAACACCCATAACGCTACAGCAGCGCAGCAAATTTAAGGTGTTGCGGGTATTGTTGGCGTAGTAGTCGAGGGGATGAGCTACTGATTCTGGAACAATCAGACTAGCGGCAAAGTGTAAGACTGCGCTGAATTTATGCTGGGCAAAAACTTGATAAAGATGTCCACTGTCTACTAAATCGCCAATAATTAGTTTCCCGTGTAGTACTGATGCTGGTGAACTTGTAGAGCAGTTGTCGTAAACGACGACATCATAACCAGCTTCCCCTAGTTGGCGAACTACATGGGAGCCAATGTAACCAGCACCGCCAGTTACCAATATTTTCTTTTTCATTACTTTTTCCTTATCTACCTTTACCTAACAAAACAACTCGAATGGTTTTGAAGGCGATCGCTAAATCCAACCAAATGGAATAATTTTTGATGTAGTACAGATCGTATGAAAGCTTTTCGTAAGCATCTTCTATAGATGCTCCATAGGGATACATAACCTGTGCCCAGCCCGTAATTCCAGGTTTGACCAAATAGCGAACTTCATAGTATGGAATCGCTTCTTTGAGTTTGACATCAAATTCTGGTCGTTCTGGACGAGGCCCAATCAGACTCATTTCACCTCGTAAGACGTTCCATATTTGAGGTAATTCATCAATACGCAACAAACGTAGCCAGTATCCGACTCTGGTGATTCGTGGATCGCGTTGACTAGCCCACTGCGCCCCCAATTTTTCTGCATCCTGATACATGGAGCGAAATTTATAAACTCTAAATGGTTTACCGTATAACCCACTTCGCTGCTGACTGTACAATACTGGGCCAGGGCTATCTAGCCTAACTAGTAATGCAACCAATAACAGAAGTGGTGCAACTAATACTAGTAAAAAGAGGATCAATATGAGATCGATAACTCGCTTCAGTTTCATACTGAAGTAACCAGGCATGAGGTTAAAACCATCACTAAAAGCCAACCATTTATCTTGTAACAGCGACGAAGGGAGTTTATACCAAAATGTTTCGTAAACATCCGGCAATGTATAAACCGGAATGCCTCGCAACCGCATCTGCATTAACTGTTGTGCTTGTGACTTAGAAAAGTTTATCTGCGCTGTCACTATAACCCCAGACCAGGATTCTTGACTCCATTGCGACAAATCGCTCAGGCTTCCCTGATAACTCAGATTTCTTTTTGGTAAGTCTATAGCTTTTTGGTTTTCCTCTGCTAGAACAGTCAACTTCCCTAAAGGATTAAGTTCTAGCAATTTTTGTGTAAATTTGATGGCATTATCCCCCGATCCTAGTATTAACCAACGACTTTTCAGAGCGTGCGATCGCACCCATCTTACTGCTACCACGCGCAATATTATTGCCCAGATAGTAAAGATTCCCAAGCTAGGTAAGAAGACACTCCGCCACGTTACTGGATTCTGTTGGGCAATACCTGATAAGTAAATTAGGGCAGAAATAAAGAATGCGATCGCAATGCTACAAACAATAATTCGAGCGGGCGCTCTTAAACCTGAAATTTGCCGATCTGGATGGTAAGCATCTGCTAAATAAAATGCTGCAAGTATCATGCAGACAAATACATAAGGCAACGGATTTAGCCAATGTAAGGGTTGATCTAAACGCAACCATTGTGCGATCGCTAAACAAATTAGCAACCCAAAAATATCCCCTAACAAAAGCAATATCGGTAGGCTGCGGACTATATTTGGCAGCCTAGTATTGATAGGTAAACTGACATAACTTGTGGAAGTCATTGGTTTCTATTATTCTTCAGTATCCTGATATCGATTTATTCGTTAAAACCAGCAACCGAGTCAAATAAGGGAATATTAAAGACTAGCCGTATTGTGCCAAAGCATACAAAAATGAGAAATTTTGTCTGCTCTGTTTGTCAAAGAAATTGGAGATTAGGTATTACAAACTAGGAGGGGAACTATCTGTGCGTCGGTATAGCATATCTGTAGGAGATACATCTTAACTTGCATTGGCTGTACGAACTACACTACGGCTTCAAGGTTGTTCTTTTGACATTTGCATTATGCCATGAGTGTAGTCAATCTGAACTTTATATTTAATTTTTTGATTAGCGTATATTTGCTGTTAAAGTAGCTGTTCATAAAGTAACAAAATAAAGAAAAAGCTTATGCAAGCTGTTGAAATGCTGTTATTAAATTAATACCAAAGAAGTAAGTGGGTGAAAAAAAACATAATCATGTTAACCAAGATAAATGAGGCTAAAAGCTTCTTCCCTCTTATATCTTGCCTTCTACCTCCTGCTCGACCTCAACTATAAATATTTATGCTTTTCTACTTAATGAGTTAAAATAAATGCTTTTTAATGTAATTTAAAATTTTAGAAAAAAAATTAAAAACACCTTGACATTCAGATAATATTTCTGGGATAAATCTAAGGAAATCTAATAAAAAGCAAACATTTTAAAAATACGGATATTTTTATTATAATTTTTTATACAAACCATTAGTAATTAATCCTAATTATGTCCAAATAGCTATCTTGGACTACCAAAATTGTGAAGCAAAATTAGTAAAAACAATTTCAGGTATTCGTAACATACTCCATGCCCTCTAACCAAGAAGACCAAAACTCCTTAGATTTGCAGCAATACTCGCTACTTCTGAAAAGGCGTTGGCTAATTATAGCTGTGGTGACTGCCTCTATTTTTGGGCTTTCAGCTTTAAGTGCTATCAAGCAAAAACCAATTTATGAAGCAGAAGGTAAGTTGCTTTTCAGTAAAACTGACCGCGTTTCTTCGCTGACAAATCCCTCGGCACAAGTTGGGGAGTTGAGAAGTGTGACTGAAATCAACAGTCCATTGGATACAGAAGCAGAGGTCATTCGTTCTAATCCAATAGTTGAGAAAACTATTGCTAGTCTCAGGTTGGTAGATAAGCAAGGAACACCCTTGGAAATAGATGAGTTTCTCAAACAAGTCAAAATTAAAAGTGTCCGAGGTACAGATATTTTGGCGATTTCGTACAGCAGCAGCAATCCAAAAGAAGCCGCAGATGTTGTGAATTCGCTGATGAGATATTACCTGGAGAACAATATTCGCATTAACCAAGCCCAAGCGACAGTGGCAAAGAAGTTTTTACGCAAGCAATTACCTGAAGTTGAAGCAAGGGTAGCTAGATCGGAAGCAGCTTTGCGTCAATTTAAAGAAGGAAATCGGGTAATCGCTTTAGACCAAGAAGCAACGAAAGGAGTGGACAAACTCGCAAACTTATCAGACCAGATTACCCAAGCCCAGGCAAATTTAACGGATGCTGAGACTCGCTCAAAACTTCTGCAACGTCAATTGAGATTGAATTCGCAGCAGGCTGTGGATATAGGGAATTTAAGTCAATCAAAAGCTGTGCAGGAAGTGTTAACACAATACCAACAGGTGCAAAACCAGTTAGCAGTAGAAAAGACTCGTTATACAGACAAACATCCGACGATTGTTAATTTGTTAGCAAAAGAAGCAGCCCTCAAAAAGCAGCTAGAGACGCGAATTGTTGAGAATGCAGATAGAGAAAAATCTGTACCAGCCCAGAATTTAGGGATGGGAGAACTCAAGCAGACCTTAGTGGCCCAACTGGTACAGTCGGATGTAGAACGTTCAGCATTAGCTAACCGAATTACGGTTTTGCAGAATGCATACACACTTTCTCAAAGACGATTGAGTGTTTTACCGCAACTGCAAGAAAAACAGGAGCAGTTAGAGCGACAGTTGCAAGTTGCTACATCTACTTATGAAGAACTGCTAAAGCGATCGCAAGAAGTCGATGTAGTAGTAAATCAGAATGTCGGTAATGCCAGGGTAATATCTGCGGCTTTACTTCCTCAAAAAGCTATTCCTTCCAAAATTGCCTTTCAGCTAGCACTGGGTGGATTTTTGGGAATTTTGCTGGGTGTAGGCGTAGCTTTGATCTTAGAATCTATGGATAGATCCCTGAAAACTCTTGAGCAAGCCCAGCAGTTATTAGGTTATTCTTTACTCGGTACGATTCCTCACTTCGATCGAAAAGCTAAAAACAGTGGGGAAGGTCTAGTCGAACTAGCAGTCAAAGATAATCCATATTCGGGAGCAAGTTCAGCCTTTGAGATGCTTCAGACAAACCTGGATTTTACTATCTCCGATCGACCATTAAAAGTAATTGCCGTAGTTAGTTCAGCTCCGGGTGAAGGCAAATCATTTGTGGCTGCAAATTTGGCAGTAGCTAAAGCACATATGGGGCGCAAAATCCTATTAGTAGATGCGGATATGCGTCACTCTTCCCAACAGGAAATCTGGAAATTATCTAATCCAATCGGACTAAGTAATGTTTTAGTTGGTCAAGCAGAGTTTCGCAACACCACTCAAGAAGTATTAGTTAACTTGGATTTACTAACGGCTGGGACAATCCCATCTAACCCCGCAGCATTGCTAGATTCGCAGCGTATGGCTTTGTTAATTCAAGAGGCAGTCAAAGAGTATGATTGTGTGATTATTGATACTCCTGCCTTGAGTTTGTTTGGTGATGCACTCATGCTAGGCAAAATGGCAGATGGGATATTGCTGGTTGTACATCCTGAAGTGCTTGACCGTGCTGTTGCTAAGAGTACGAAAATGATGCTAGAGCAAGCGCGATCGCATGTTTTAGGAATGGTGGTAAATGGGGTTACTGCTGAAAAGGCGTCTGGTTACTATCACTCTAGGGGATCTGACGGTGGAAAAAGGTCTGCTTTGAGCCAGATAAATTTGCCTGGGATAAGAGCTTGATGAAGTTTATTTATTGACTTGACTATAGGTTAATGGGGATAGGGGTATTTTCATGATCGGAAAACAGACAATCGAGCCTCGGCAGAAATTAGTGATTAAGGCAGGGCAAACCGAGCAGCAGTACTGGCAGGATATCTGGAAGTATCGGGAGTTGTTTTACTTCTTGGCTTGGCGAGACATCTTGGTGCGCTATAAGCAAACGGCGATCGGGCTGTCTTGGGCATTGCTGCGACCTTTTTTAACGACAGTTGTGTTTACGGTTGTATTTGGTGTTTTACTCAAGGCTCCGTCGGCAGGTGCGCCTTACCCGATTGTGGTGTTTTCGGCGATGCTACCTTGGCAGTTCTTTTCCAATGCCTTGAGTGAGTGTAGTAATAGCTTAATTAGTAATTCTAATTTAATTTCTAAGGTTTATTTTCCGCGTTTGATTGTCCCAACAAGTGCAGTGATTGTGAGTTTTGTCGATTTTATGATTTCTGCAATCATTCTGTTGGGCTTTATGGCGTGGTATAACTTTGTGCCGGATTGGCGAATTTTAACGCTGCCGTTGTTTATTGCGATCGCATTTGCGGCGGCGATGGGATCGGGGTTATGGCTGGCGGCATTAAACGTGGAATATCGGGATTTCCGATATATTGTGCCGTTTATTGTGCAGTTTGGACTCTATATTTCGCCGGTGGGTTTTAGTAGTAGTGTGGTGCCGGAACAGTGGCGACTACTTTACTCATTAAATCCAATGGTGGGTGTAATTGATGGTTTCCGGTGGGCAATTTTGGGTAAAGACTTTGCTATTTATTTACCCGGATTTCTCTTGTCCGTGGGGTTAGTCATCTTAGTACTGATTACCGGGATTTACTATTTCCGCCGGATGGAGCGCAAGTTTGCGGACATTATTTAGGTACAGCGTTTCAGGAGTTGTTAGCAGAGGTTGGAGGATATATGGCAGATACGGTGGTTAAGGTTGAGAACTTAAGTAAGAGCTATGTGTTGAGCCATCAGCAGGAGGGATATCGCTATAAGGCGTTGCGCGATGTGATAGTGGACGGGGCGAAATCGATCGCGAAGACGTTGAACCCCTTTAATCAAAACGCAAAACACAAAACGCAAAACTCGAATCATGAGGAATTTTGGGCAGTCAAGGATCTGTCGTTTGAGATTAAGCAGGGCGATCGGGTGGGAATTCTTGGGCGGAATGGAGCCGGCAAATCGACATTACTGAAGCTTTTGAGCCGGATCACGGAACCTACTCATGGCAGTATTGAGATTACGGGACGGGTAGCGAGTTTGTTAGAGGTGGGGACAGGTTTTCATCCTGAGTTGACAGGGCGGGAAAATATTTACCTCAATGGCGCGATTTTGGGCATGAGTCGGGAACAGATCAAACGCAAGTTTGATGAAATTGTTGATTTTGCAGAGATTGAAAAATTTTTAGATACGCCTGTTAAACGCTACTCCTCTGGGATGTATGTACGCCTCGCATTTTCAGTTGCGGCACATTTAGAGCCAGATGTTTTGATTGTGGATGAGGTTTTAGCAGTTGGAGATGCAAATTTTCAGAAAAAATGTCTTGGCAAAATGCAGGAAGTATCCAACGATCAAGCTCGAACAGTTCTATTTGTAAGTCACAATATTGAAGCAATTCAACGACTATGTTCTAAATGTTTGTTACTAAATAAGGGGCAGCTAATTAATTACGGAAATACAAATAGCGTGATAACTCAATATTTATCTAGTAACTATTATTCTTGTCAAGCTTTTCCCAAAAAGTGGATAAATTTAAGCGATGCACATCGAAATGGCAATGGACAAGCTCGTTTTATCGCTGTTCAATATAGTAGTTCAAAAAAAGATATTTCTTTTAATGCTTATTCAAATGGTGAACTTGAATTTCTACTGAAAATCGAATCAGATTCCTCAAGAAATATAGGAAGTCTTGCAGTTGTTGTCTATAACCAGTACGGTATAAAATTAGTAAATGCGGATATTGTATCACTTGGACAAATAATATCCCTTCAGCAGGGAGAAAATCTAGTTAAATTAAACATTGAAAAGCTACATTTAAAATCAGGTACTTATGTCATTGGTCTTTGGCTTTCCGATTCTTCATTCCATACTATCTTTGATTATATTGAGTCGGCATTTGAAATAGAGGTGGTTGAACTTCCATCCGAAGATTTTGGTATAACATGTGACGGTTTAGTAACCTGTAACTTTCAAGTATTATCAGCGCCAATCGCCGATTCAAATCTAAATTTAAAAACCTAGAAATAATTTACTGAGAGACTTTTAGAGATAGTCTAATGTTTATTCAATACAAAAAAAGACATCACTAGACATCACTTTTGATACAAGATAGATAAGAGAGAAGGCATGGAAAAGCAAAATGTTCTTTATTTCACAAGTTATCCTTTAGACCCTAATAATGGTTGTGGAATGGCACTTTTAAATGATATTTTTCAACTATCTCAGATAGAAGATATCAACCTTTATGTTGCCGTTACTTGTAACGAAAGTAATCAATTACAAACTAAAACACAATTAGAAAATTTAAAAGTTAAATATTACTTAACTAATCGATTAAGCCCTTCTACAACAAAAGAAAGTTTTTTAAAAGAAGTAGTAAAAATATATAAAAGATTAGTGTATAAATTACGCTCGACTTTTAGCTTTCAGAATGTAACGTACTACAATTGGGATCGAGCAAAACATGTTTCTGAATATTTAACTGAACTCTGCGAACAACTCTCGATTAAAGTTGTTATTGTTGAACAGCTATATAGTATTTTATGGTTTAAAAATTTCCTTAAACTTAAACAAAAAAAGATATATCTTGCAACTGATAAAGAAGCAGAATTTTTTAAAGCTCTTGCTCCCTATAATTGGTTCAATTACAAATCTAAATTTAGTATTTTTATTAGTTATTTAAGACTAAAGAACTTTGAGAAAAAAGTCTGTGAATTGGCTGATAAATGTATATTTATGTCCGAAGCAGATATTCCCAATTATTTACTAGCTAATAAAAAAGCATCGATCAATTCACAAATACTCCCGCCTAAACTCGTCGGCTGGCGTTATACAAATTCAAAGACAGTTTTCTTTGCTGGTAATATTAATTTCTATTTCAATTTCTTAGCTGTAAAATGGCTAATTTATGAATTATCTCCGAGATTATTAAAACTAAATAATAAAATAAAAATTGTGATTGCTGGTACAGATTTTAATAATATACCCAAAGATTGGACTATAGAAAGTAACGTTCATATTCCTGGTTTTATTCCTAAAGAACAGCTTGAGGTTTTGTTTCAGACTTCCGATATTTTTATATGTCCTATTGATAATGATTTTTCAGTGAAAATGAAATTAGTTGAATGTATTTCTTATGGAATTCCTTTCTTTGCAACTGAGCCTTGTCTGAAAGCATTACCATATTTATCTGGCTTGCCAATTTTAGATATTAATAGCCCTGACGAAGCAGCAGCTTATATTTGTGATACTTTATCGAGAAAAGAAGTCTTAGAGCAATTAAGTAACCGCATCTTAGAAGATGCTTTTAATTTTGCTAATACTCGAAAAGATTGGTGGACAAAAACTGTTTTAGATATGTAAATATTTAACTTTAAATATTGAGATAATTATCAAAATTCATTTATCTCAATTTAGAAAAATTGTCAAACACTAGTTATTAGAGCATAACCAAAATGACTACTTTCCATCAATCAGTTTTAGTTACTGGGGTAGCGGGATTTATTGGTCGTTACGTTGCTCGGTATTTCTCAGAGCAAGGTTGGTCGGTAATAGGCGTTGATAATTCGCCTCCTGAAAATGCTCCCCTTCACAACTTAACAGCCTATCATCGTCTTAAATTACCCGACCCCTCTTTAAATAACTTATTAAAGGAATATTCTCCTAACATTTGCATTCATTGTGCAGGGCGTGCCTCTGTTGGCTTATCGATTATAGAACCCGATGTTGACTTTCAATCTAATACAGCTTTAACTTTTGAAATTTTAAATGCGTTGCGAATTAATGCCCCTAGATGTCGATTTATTTTTCTTTCTAGTGCAGCTATTTATGGAAATCCAGAGTCATTACCTATTGGAGAAACTCAACGCTGTAACCCCATTTCTCCTTATGGATTTCATAAGTTACAAAGCGAACAACTATGTTTAGAATTTAGCAAAGTTTATGATTTACCAACTGCAAGTGTACGAATTTTTTCTGCTTATGGCCCGGGTTTACGCCGTCAAGTCCTTTGGGATATTTGCCGACAAGCAATTTATCAACCCATAGTTAAGTTACAAGGAACTGGCAAAGAAAGCCGTGATTTTATTCATGTACTCGACATTGCCAAAGCTTTATTAGTAGTAGCAACTTCTGCACCAATGCAAGGAGAAACATATAATTTTGCAAGTGGAAGAGAAGTTACAATTTCAGAGCTAGCGGAGATGGTGTTTAAATCTTTAGACTACAAAGGTAGTGTTGAGTTTGATGGAATGGTTCCTGTTGGAACCCCCATTAATTGGCAAGCTGATGTTACAAAATTAGGAAGTCTAGGAATAACCGATTTTTTATCTTTAGAACGGGGTGTCCGTGTTTATGCAAATTGGAGTTATGCAGAACTGTTAGGTATATAGCTCTTATTAAAAAAAGCCATATTCATTAAAATAATTTTTTCTGATGAACAAAGAACAGTTAAAACTAATCGTCCAAAAGATATTACCATCTCCTACCCACTACTGGCTAAAGTCTCAATATAATAAGGTACGCCTGGGTACTTTGCAAAGCTTAAAACCTATAAATTCAGGTTGGGGTTTTGAGCAAGGAAAACCAATTGACCGCTACTATATTGAGAATTTTTTGGGTCGCTATTCAAATGATATTCATGGGCACGTATTAGAAATTGGAGATAACTATTATACTCAGGAATTTGGAGGCGATCGCGTTACTAAAAGCGATGTATTGCATGTTAAAGATAACCCCAATGCAACAATCATCGCAGACCTAACAGATGCAGAACATATACCATCAAATACATTTGACTGCTTTATACTGGTTCAGACGCTTCAGCTAATTTACGAAGTGCGACTAGCGCTCTTAACAGCCTACAGAATTATGAAACCAGGAGGTGTTGTTCTGGCTACGTTTCCGGGAATCACACCACTTAAAGATGAGGAATGGAACAGTTGCTGGTGTTGGAATTTTACAGCCCTATCTGCACAGCGACTGTTTGAGGAGGTTTTTCCTAAGGAGAATATTCAAGTCGGAACCCACGGAAATGCTTTGGCAGCCACAGCTTTTCTTCAAGGATTGGTAGTTCAAGATATACCCAAGGGAAAGCTAGATTATCATGACCGTAGCTACGAGGTAACTATCACCGTCAGAGCAGTGAAACCTGATATGAGGTGATGGAATGAAAATACCTGGAAGTGACAAATTGAAGCGAACAATTCGACGGTTCCAAAAAAATTTAGCATCCTCTAAGGGGCTGATTTTGATGTACCATCGCGTCGCTGAGGTAGAATTAGATCCCTGGAGTCTGTGCGTAACTCCCCAATACTTTGCCGAGCAACTAGAAGTTTTACAAAAATATTACCAACCCCTTAGCCTTAAGCAATTCGTGCAAGCGCATCGAGATGGCAACATTCCAGAGCGAGCAGTGGTTGTCACCTTTGATGACGGTTATGCAGACAATCTCCATAATGCCAAACCAATACTTGAGCGCTATAGCATTCCAGCCACGGTTTTTGTAAGTACTGGCTACATAGGAAAAGAGCGTGAGTTTTGGTGGGACGAGTTAGAAAGGCTACTTTTGCAACCAGGCAAATTACCAGAGAAACTTTCTTTGAATATTAATGGTAGCCTTTGTCACTGGGAGCTGGGTCAAGCCGCCAATTACACTCAACAAGACTATCAAAGCGATCGCACTTCTAAAGCTTGGGAAGCTAAACCCGGTTCTCGAATGTCTTTCTATTACTCAATTTGGCAAGTATTACTACCTTTACCGGAACGGGAATGTTTAAAAGCTCTAGACGAGTTAGTAATTTGGGCTAATGCAAAATCTACGGTACGTAAGACTCACCGCTCCCTTTTACTGGAAGAGGTGTGTGCTTTGGGGCAAGGAGATTTAGTAGAAATTGGCGCTCACACAGTTACCCATCCATTTCTTTCAGCACAATCAACAGAATTACAAAGGTATGAAATCCAGCAAAGCAAAGCTGCTTTAGAGGAGATGCTCAATCGTCCCATGACAAGTTTTTCCTATCCATTTGGTAATTACACTCCAGAAACGCTTGAACTGGCTCGAACTATTGGATTTGACTGTGCTTGCACTACAACTGAAGACATTGTCTGGCGACAAAGCAAGAGTTTTCAATTGCCTCGCTTCGGGATTGAAAACTGGAATGGGGAAAAATTTGCCAAGCAATTAGCGAGGTGGTTTTATGGTTGAACAGATAAATAAGAAACCATTAGTTTCCTGCATCATCATTTTTTTGAACGCTGTTGAAAATTTCTTTATAGAAGCAATAGAAAGCATTTTCGCTCAAACCTATGACAATTGGGAACTTTCGTTAGCAGATGACGGTTCAGCCGACAAGAGTACAGCCATTGCGTTGCGATATGCCCAACAACACCCTAACAAAGTGCGCTATTTGGAGCATGAAGGTCATCAAAATCGCGGTATGAGCGCAACGCGCAATCTGGGAATTCGCCATGCAAAAGGTGAATATATTGCTTTACTAGATGCAGATGATATCTGGTTGCCACAAAAACTGGAGAAGCAGGTAGCAATATTAGAAGCTCACCCCGAAGCAGGTATGGTTTATGGCTCCACTCTGATGTGGTTTAGCTGGACGGGTAATCCTGAAGATGCGAAGCGCGATCGCCAACGAATTCTAGGTGTAAAACCTGATACCCTACTAAAACCGCCAACACTGCTCAAGTTGTTTTTGAAAGGCAAAGCCGAAACACCAGGCACCTGTAGCGTCCTCATACGTCGCAAACTCGTTCAAGATGTCGGTGGCTTTGAGGAGTCCTTCCGAGGAATGTTTGAAGATCAAGCCTTCTTTGCCAAAGTCTGTGTCAATGCATCTGTCTTTGTAGAAAGTGGCTGTTGGGATAGGTATCGACAACACCCAAAAAGCTCCTGTTATGTTGCACAAGCTTCAGCACAATACAATCCACTCAAACCAAATTCTACCCACTTAACTTTCTTGACTTGGTTAGAGAAATATTTGTGCGAACAAGGATACCAGGATACTGAGATTTTGCAAGCTTTAAATAAAGCATTATGGCCTTATCAGCACCCACGAATGTTCTACTTGTTGCAATTTTTTCCAGATGTTGCTCAGTCTCTTAAAAGGAGTATAAAAAAAGTTGTGAAATTCATATTAAGACAGACATAGACTAAATTTAGCGATCTGTCCAGAACTAATTGACAGATAGTTTTTCACAATGACTTGAAGAAATTATTTGATTACAGCAATAAAAAAACAAATTAACTGAACATCTGAACTAACGAAAAGCCAATTATTATGAATGAGCTATACCCTTTTCGATCTGTTATTCAACCTGTGCCCGATGGAGAACCGCGACCTTTATGGTCAGTGATGATTCCCACTTACAACTGTGCAAACTATCTGCGTGAAACATTAGCAAGCGTTTTAGCGCAAGACCCAGGATCGGAGATAATGCAAATAGAGGTGGTTGATGACCACTCCACCAAGGACGATCCTGAAGCTATTGTTAAAGAATTAGCAGGCGATCGCGTCAGTTTTTATCGCCAGCCAGAAAATGTTGGACACGTTAAGAACTTTACCACCTGCTTAGAGCGATCGCGTGGCAAACTCATCCATCTTTTGCATGGTGACGATTGCGTTCGGGAAGGCTTTTATCGCAAGATGCAACAAACATTTGATACTCAGCCGGAAATAGGAGCCGCTTTCTGTCGTCACATCTTTATGGATGAGACAGGGCACTGGCGACACTTTTCTGAGATATTACAACCTCAAAGCGGCACAATTGATAATTGGTTGGAAAAGATTATAGTTAAACAATATATTCAAACTCCCTCTATTGTCGTTCGCCGACAAGTATATGAAAAGTTAGGTAGTTTTGATCGTCGGTTTTGTTTTTATTATGAAGACTGGGAAATGTGGGTGCGAATTGCCGCACAATACCCTGTATGGTACGAAGTTGAGCCACTAGCTATTTATCGGTTACATTCTGTATCTAATACTGGACAAACTGTGCGTACAGGCAAAAACATGCAAGAGGTACGCCGTGGATTGGAAATTGCACAGTCTTATTTGCCTGCTTATCTGCCACAATCAACAGTCGATCGCCTGATCGATGCTAATAAAAAACACTCGGCAATCTGTGCTCTCAGAACAGCCCAAAATATGCTGATGATTGGCGATTTATCTGCTGCGATCGCCCAAATTCAAGAGGCATTTCAATGCAGTATTTCACCAAAGGTGATAGCATATTTTATTTACTTTGCTACCCAAGCTGGATTGAAACGTTCGCTGTCATTTTATCGAAGTTAAATAAACTAAATAATACCAATTGCGGAAAGTAATCAGATAGTCACTCCAGTCATTAAAATCCTTCCAGACTTGTTTATTGTTTGGCGACTTTAAAACTTACGCACTGTACAAACGCATCATCTCTTGTATCAACTTTCAGGAAGAAAGGTATTGTCAAAATGCAAACTCCAGTTGCGTTCATCATTTTCAATCGCCCAGATAGAACCGCAAAAGTGTTTGAGGCTATTCGCCAAGCGCGTCCACCGATGCTCCTAGTTGCAGCGGATGGGCCTCGTGTAAATCGAGCTGGAGAGTCCGAAAAATGTGCTGAAACGCGATCGATAATCGATCGCGTTGACTGGCCCTGCGAAGTCTTAACCAATTATTCTGACATCAATATGGGAATGAAGCAGCGGGAAGCTACTGCTTTTTCTTGGGTATTTGACATCGTTGAAGAAGCTATTCTTCTGGAAGACGACTGTTTACCTCATCCGACATTTTTTCCCTATTGCGAAGAATTATTGAGGTATTACCGTCATGATGAGCGGGTTATGACAATTTCTGGAGATAATACTCCCTTGGGCAATCCTAGAAATCGGCAGACTCAGGATAGCTATTACTTTTCGATTTATGCCCGAACATGGGGATGGGCAACCTGGCGTAGGGCATGGCAACATTACGATCTAGAAATGAAAAAGTGGTTAACCATTCGTGACGAGGGTTGGCTGCAAGACATTCTCAGAGATTCCAGAGAAGTCCAATTTTGGCAAAACCAATTCCAATCTACCTATGATGGTTTTGACACTTGGGACTATCAATGGATGCTCTGTTCCTGGTTACAAAATGCCTTGAGCATTATCCCCACAGTTAATTTGATTAGCAATCTGGGATTCGATCTGGATGGAACCAATACAACAGATCGAGGCGATCCACGCTCCAATGTTCCGACACAACCTATGCAATTTCCATTACAACATCCGCCCTTCACGATCCCAGATCGCCAAGCCGATCGCTTTACAAGAGAGAATGTTTATATGCCAAGTTTGTTGAAACGTGTCCAGAGAAAACTCAGAAAAACATTCAAAAATTTCAAATAATTTGTCGAGCTATTAATGTTTAATCATTGAATCTATTTATGCAAATTATTCATACTAGTTATTCTGATTTATCTGGAGGTGCTGCTCGTGCAGCTTACCGGATTCATCGTTGTCTATTACAGGCAGAAATAGATTCTCGGATGCAAGTTTTGTCAAAAATTTCTGACGATCCAACAGTTAGAGGTAATTCATTAAAAATCGGAAGAATAACAACAGAAATTCGTACAGGGATTGGTTTATTAGCCAAAAAAACCATCAAAAGTTCCGATCCAACGCGTTTTTCAGCGGGGATTCTTCCTTCTAATTGGGTAAAATCTTTCCATACCTCTGATGCAGATGTGATAAATCTTCATTGGGTAGGTGCAGAGACTTTATCCATTAGTGAAATTGGTCAGATTCGTAAACCAATAGTGTGGACATTTCACGATATGTGGGCATTTTGTGGAGCAGAGCACTATACAAACGATGGACTTAATGCTCGCTGGCGTGAGGGTTATCGAGCAGACAATCGTCCCCAAGACGAGTCTGGTTTCGATTTAAATCGTTGGACTTGGGAACGCAAGCAACGTAACTGGAAATATCCTTTCCATATTGTGTGTCCTAGTAACTGGCTAGCAGATTGCGCTCGCAATAGTGCATTGATGGCAGATTGTCCCGTCTCAGTAATACCATATCCCTTAGATTTAGATAGCTTTCGCCCGATTGAAAAAACATTAGCACGACAGCTTTTGAATTTACCTCAACAGCGATCGTTAATTTTATTTGGTGCCTTGGGTGGAACTAACGATCCTCGCAAAGGTATTGATTTATTATTACAAGCTACCAGTTTTCTGGAAAATCAAAAGTCAAAAGATATAGAAATTGAAATAGTAATTTTTGGACAGTCACGTCCGCCACAAGTTCCTAAATTGGGTTTCCCACTTCGATATACAGGACATCTTGCTGATGATATTTCTCTGGCTCTACTCTATTCTGCTGCTGATGTCTTTGTTGCACCTTCTAGACAAGATAACTTACCGAATACAGTTGTTGAGGCAATAGCTTGTGGTACTCCTACTGTTGCTTTCAAAATTGGAGGAATGCCTGATTTAATTCAGCATAGAGTGTCAGGCTATTTGGCACAACCATACGAAGCAGAAGATTTAGCAACAGGAATTCAATGGGTTCTACAACAACAAAAGGAAAGTAAATCTCTTAGTTTAGCAGCCCGTCGTCATGCAGAATATATGTTTGACCCAGTTCGGATCGCACAGCAGTACGTTGCGGTTTATAAGGAAGCAATGAATATACAAAAAAAGTGAGTAACTATATAGGGCTTGCTGAAAAAGCCCCCACTGCGGATTTAGAATTCACGCAGCTTGATAAATACTAGCTTCGTAACAGAGTCTCATCAAATTCGTTTAGTAACCTCCCAGAGAAAGTGCAAGGGTTTTGAGTCTATAGAGGTGATAATGTTGCACTTGTAATCTAAAAATTATGCTTCTTAAATTCATCCCAGAAAAAAATAAAATCCATTCAATACATAAAGTTTTTTCTTTATTTGGCAATTTAAAAATTTTTATTTTGATATTTGGTCTAGCTATTTTGGCTATTATTCCGTTATTAGGTGTAGTTTTTATACTTGTATATTGCCAAATTAACGTTTCCCAAAATAAAATAGTAGGAAGCCAAAAACGTATACTTAATATATTTCCAATCTTACTAGTTTTATTTACAATTACTACATATATAGCTAGCTTTGAGCCATTTCAAGATACAATTGTATATCTTGATATTTATTCTTCGCTTCAGAAAGAAACAGGGTTGACTATTCCAGATATCGAACTAGAACCAGTCTCTTTCATCTTGCCTAAATATTTGAGTGTATTAATAGGGCCTAGTCAACTGAGTTTTTTATTCCTTCAATCTTTGACCATGAATACGGCTTTCACCGTTTTCGCCATACTATTTATGCCCGAATTTTATCCATTAATCATATTAATTAATGTAACGACTCAAGGATACTATTTTCAACTATTTTGGATGAGACAAATTTATTCATGGATATTTATAATACCTGCTATTTATATTGATAATTTTGTTATTGCTTGTCTTTGTATATATGTCGGTTATTGGACACACAAATCTTCTTTAATGTATACTTTTGGCATATTACCTGGACTATTCAAGTATAAATTTATTAATGCATTAAATCCATTCAAATCATTTTCTAAATATTTGAATAATAGATTTAGTATTATTATTTGTTTTAGCTCGATACTTTTATTTTCATCAGTAATAATGAAATCACTGCTAGATTTGACAAGTTCATTGTCATCTTTTGATGGTTCTGTATCTCAGAGAATCGATATTTATGGCGGTGGCGGTGATGACTACAGTTTTGGAGATAAAATTAAAAATCAAATACGTCCTATTCTTGATTATATTATTATCTCTATATTTATCTTGAGAACCGATCTAAGCAAAATAAATAGAGTATATAGCAAAACAAATAGAAGATATATAAGATGGATTACAACATTCTTTTTGCTTTTCTTACTTTATTTTGGATCTTTAACATATGGATTTAATTTGAGAATTACCAGTATATTTTTTTGCATACCTGGTTTTTTTTATATTATCGCTCTCTCTTCAGACAAACTTAATGGTGCCTATAGCTATGATACTTTGATATTTATATTGGCAATTGTTTTCAGGATGATTTACTTTTTTGTTAGTATCACACTTCCTCAAAGCTACCTAACTTTTTGGAATGGTGAACCGCTAACTACACCAATCAGTGAATATTTTTACCTTTTTTATCAGTTTTTATTAAACCTAATTAATCATAACTAATATGAATAATTGCCAAGTATCGATAGTGACGATATCCAAAAATAATTACCAAGGATTGCAAAAAACCTTACAATCAGTCAAAGAACAAGACTATAAAATAATAGAGCATATTATTATTGACGGAGATTCTGATGATGGAAGTAAAGAGTTTTTAGATTCATATACCCATTCTAAAAATTATATTTATTTGTCAGAACTAGATAATGGGATATCTAGCGCATTTAATAAAGGGTTACAAAAAAGTAATGGGGATTTAATTTTCTTCTTAAACTCTGGAGATGTATTCTTTTCCAAAACAGTGATTTCTGAAGTTGTGCAAAGCTATATGCAACATAAATGGAAATGTGCTATTGGTGTCACCGTCACTACAAGTTTTGCTGGAGAAACCATATTTTATCGTCCGCCGCAACTTTCATCGAAATTTCTAAAATACTTTATGTTTTTACCACACCAGGGGTTTTTCTGTGAAACTTCTCTACATAAGAATTACAAATACAATGAATCTCTCAAAATTTCTATGGATTACGAGTTATTTTTACGAATGCTTAAAAATATAACAATCTTTTATTTACCTACAGTAATATCAATACGCGAACCTGGAGGTATTTCTAGCCAAACTCAAAAGAGAATTAGTGAACATTCACAAATACGTTTGATTTACGCTAATAAAATACATGAAAAATTGATAGTTAGCATTTTAAATACATTAATTTTATTTAAAAACTATCTCAAAATTGATTCACCTTTTGCATCAAAAAAAAGTGAATAAATCCAAAATTATATTAGCGAATATTTACTAAGACTTCAGTCATCTCAAATATTTATTTTTGAAATCACCGCGTTTTTATCCATTTGTGAATTATGCATATAATATATCTTTTTAGACCGAAAAATCCCAGAGTGCATCATTGCTCAGAATCTTTTTACAAAGCAATGACACTAAATACTGATTCTGATATAGCTAGTTATTCTGTAAAATACTTGTATTCCGTCACTTTACGAGAGGTTTGGTCATTAATCAAACAGTTCGTGAGCATAAATAAGGAAGAAGAAATATCAGTATTTTTCTTTTTAATTCAGTTAGATTATTTAGTATTAGCTTTAATTTTAAAAACTATTAGTAAATTTTTAAATAAGAAATTAAAAGTTTTTTATTTAATGCATGAGCCTAAATTTGAAAAAGGAAGAATTAACCCTTTAAAAGCAGATATTGTATTTTTATATCATATAATTTTTGGCTATATAGGAGATAAAATATTATTGCCTAGCAATGAGGCAGTTTTGAAAGCAAAAGACTTCGTTAATAATGATAAGCTTTACAAGTTAAACTTATCATTTATTTCTATACCAGAAAATATTTTACACAATAATTTAGCACAACTAAAGTATAGTTGGGATAAGGAAAAAACTTTTTTATTGTTAGGTCGAGCAGATAGAGATAAAAACCCTCAAGGATTTTTATCTCTAGCAAGTATAATTAACACAGATTACCCAAAACAAGCGAGATTTATTCGGGGTGGAAGTGAGAGGAACATACAAGTAAATTACGACGAAAAACTAATAATTAGATTTCCTGGCTTCATTTCAAATAGTGCTAAAAGTTTCCTACTTGGTTTAAGCCACTTTGTTGTGATTCCCTACTCCTTCTCAACTCAAAGTGGTGTGGTGACAGAGGCTTTGAGTTATGGAAAGCTTTTAATTATTAATGATATTTCTACTTTCTCATATTTAAAAGGTCTAAGTTTTGTCTTTTTTACTGATTTTAATGACAAAAGTTCAATGTCAAAATGTATTTATGATGTATTTAGTATGGACATAAATGATTATGAAACCCGCTATTGGGAAGCAATAAGATACTTCCAAGAAAATCATTCAGAAGCTTATCTTTCAAAAACCTTGCAAGAAATTTTATAAACATATTTTTGTTTTTGAAATATACAGAGGTGAAATACATCCATGTCGAATATAGTACCTACAGTTTCTAGCAACATACAAGCAAGCATTACAGTGGGTATTCCTTTTTACCAAGGTAGCAATATTGCACATCTTCGTGCTGCTATTGACTCTATTTTATGGCAAAGCGTACCAGCAAAGGAAATTCATTTAATTCAGGATGGTTTGGTTTCAAAAACTTTGGAGGAAACTGTTAATGAATATACTGCAACTTATCCTCATATAAAACACCTCTTAATTTCTCAAAACATGGGTTTAGCTCATGCACTTAATATCTCTATATTAAACTCTTCATCTACATACTACGCAAGAATGGACTCTGATGACATTGCACATCCAGAGCGATTAAGTAAACAAATAGATTTTTTAGAAAATAACTTAGATATTGACATCTTAGGTACTTGGGCTTATGTCTTTGAAGATGAATTTCCAAGAGAAAATTGCTCAATTAGGATAATGCCTGTATGTAATCAGGAGATACATGCACTGTTTCATTATCAAAATCCGTTGATACATCCATCTGTGATGTTTAGAAGTAGCGTTTTTGCTAAAACAGGGCTTTATAACATGGAATTTCGTTCTGAATGTGATTTAGAATTGTGGGCAAGAGCATTGAAATTGAGAGTAGGTATTTCAAATTTATCTGAACCTTTACTTTATTATAGAAATACAGGCGTTATAAGTAGAAGGTCTGCGGCTTTAGGACAGCAAATTAAAGCACGATATCAATACAATACTCTTTCACTAAAATTAAATATTCTCAAAGTCATGTCTTTACTATTTCGCATTCTTCCTTATCAAATGCAAGTTTGGGGATACAAAAAGTTTAAAAAAGAGAGCAATTTTAATCAAAATGCTGGCGAATTTTTAGTTAAATATAAATCGAATATTTCTAATTAATTATATTCAAACTATAGGTATTAATTATTATAAAAATTGGTTGAATATCATATCTATTTAATTTTTATAAAAAATATTTATCATACTGTATCTCTCAGTTGAACAACGCAATTAAACATAAGATAAACTTAACTATGCCACATAGCTCAAACTTCTTCATCCCTACTTCTCAGAGTTAAGAGATACGGAATAAGAAGTTTGAAAAATTTAGATGTCTTATATTTAATTACTAAGCTTATTAACTTATCTTACTTGATACAACTTTACTTCATAAGCATTTAAACGAGTGCTGAAACTTGCATTAGGAAATAGGTTATTAATAGTTTTTTCATTAAAAGTAACTATTTTACCAGCTAAACTCTGAGTCAGTTTTATTACAAAATTTATTTGAGTCGAAGTATGATTAACAGCTATAATTAAATATTTTGTAGTATTAGGAATAGGAAATAATTTAACTTCTATATTTGGGTTGTTTACTTGTACTGGATTACTTAAATCTTCTCCTCTAACGATTGCAGGAATGTAATCTCGGAATTCTTTAATAGTAGGATACAAAACTGACTCATTCCAGGAAGGTGAAGAGAGATAGTGTATCCAAAATAGCAGCCCATCAGCCCCTGTAAGGACTGATAAATAAAACATATAGCGAAATTCTAACTTTGTTGGTAATCGAAGATCGGTCTGATTTCCTCTATAAGCTTGTATTACGTTCCAAAATTTTTTGTTTTTAACATCAGCAAGGGAAATGACTTCGTAGAGTGCTTTTCGGTAAAATGATACCCATTGGAATTCTACAACTCCATCTTTGCAAGGATAACAATCCCACATCAGTATATCCATTGCATCGCTGTAAGGTTCAATTTTTTCTATTTTGTGAAAAACTAATGCCACTGGCTTTGATTTATCTTCTTCCTTAATAGCTTTGTATACCTTTTTTAACAAATTTGGAGAAATTGGTCTAGGTTTTTTTATTTCTGGTTCATCATAAAGATACCAAGCATAAACGGAAGGATGGTTTTTATAAGTACGAATAAAGTCTTTCACTCCTGAAATATTTTCTGATTCGATTAAAGGACGAGGAATCTCAAGCAGAATTTTTATTGGTGTTTTTTTAGAAGCATCCAAAAATGCCTGGATTTTTGCCTTGCCTTCTTTTTCAACATAGGGCATTAATAAGTCAATTCCTTTAGAAGATGCTTTTATTGGTACATCTATATTATTGATATTGTCATACCATCCTAAGAAAAACGGTAAACTTCGTTTCCGATTATTTAAATATTTTTTGGGATTTAAACTTACAAGTATGCTGCTAGTACTAGCTACTAAAAAACCAGGAATTAAAGCTATAAATTTACGTCGCGTTATCATTATCAAATATTAAATTTAAGAACAAGCTTAATTAAACATCACATTGATTGGTTTGGCAATATTTGGTATTATCTATGAATCATTGCAACTTATTCAAGGACATTTGAGTACCTACCTCATACCTTAGTAGCGATGTAAGCAAACGTTTGTCCGCGATAAAACTGGTCACGTCCAATTTTGGTGATATATGCTGGTTCTATGAAAATCATTGGCAATATTTAAAATTATAAATATCTTGTAACAGTTTCACTGCATTAACATTTTTTGTAGTGAATTTAAAGCGATCGCTACCACTAACAGTTATGCTTTCTTTAGTCACTGTCCCTTTTTAAGAAGTGACATTAATATAAAAGTATCACTTTATACTTTTATATTTGTATCGTTGTAGTGGTGGGCTTCACTGTTGCATACCAAAGTTGGTATTTTAGGTCTAGTCTTTGCTCACTTGACAACGGTGCTGATATTTTCTCTAGAAGCGCATTTGCCGAAGTGACAGCGAAAATAATTGCGATCGCAGATAGAGTAGCATTGAATCAGTAGTTAAATTTATAACTTTTATTCTTAGCATTTACCCTTAATACTAATACTGGCTATTTCCAGATTAAACTACCACAGATTCAGAATTATTTTCCCTATAGTGTCAGTTTTAACATGAATTTACCAGTAGCAAAAACAACTTAACATCGACGAATAACCACTGTCTAGTGACTAAGTGCAACCTTTAATTAATGCATAGCTAATTCTTTGCGTGCCTCTGCGTTTCCCTCTGTGCCCCTACCCTGCAAAAAGGCGAAGTGCTTATGCGTTTAAATAAAAAAGAAATCAGCAGACAGTTCCCAACCTACTACTTAGTTACAAAACTTAGACTTAATCTCAGACAAACTGGAGTATACACTTTTAAGACTGGAGACATTTAAGATACAGGTTCTACATACTTCTTAATAAATCCGCCTTGAGAACGCAAAACGTTCTAATCTAAAAGCTAAGTGGGTTAATTTACTGGCAGTTTTGCAGGTAATACTTTCAAGCTTATAAAGCATAGACACGCCGATGTGTCAAGCCTCAAAACAATCCAGACTTAACATATTAAACGCTTATAATGGGAGTTTTACAAATCCGATGAGTGTTAAGGCGAGTGGTGGAAGCTCGGTTGCGCGTCCGCAACTATATCAAACCCTAACTGTATCCACAATTACCCAAGCGGAGCAGCAAGACCGTTTCTTGGGAAATGGTGAACTAAATGAACTGGCAAGCTATTTTGCATCTGGTGCAAAGCGTCTAGAAATTTCTCAGACGCTGACAGACAACGCCGAGATTATTGTGTCTCGGGCTGCCAACCGGATTTTCGTTGGTGGTTCGCCAATGGCTTTTTTAGAAAAGCCCAGAGCGATAGAAATAGTACCTGTTAGTGCTGGTGCTAACGTTCAGCAAGGGATGCAACTGGGAACTGTAACCTACGTTGAAAGTCGTGGTGGGTTCCTAGAAAATTTACGTTCAATATTTAACTCATCCCCCAGTGGCCCAACACCTCCAGGTTTCAGACCAATTAACATTGCCCGTTATGGCCCGAGCAACATGGCCAAGAGCTTGCGGGATTTATCCTGGTTCTTGCGCTACGCTACTTATGCGATCGTTGCTGGCGATCCCAACATCATAGCGGTGAATACAAGGGGTTTGCGGGAAATCATTGAAAATGCCTGCTCTGGAGAAGCTACGCTAGTAGCTTTACAAGAAATCAAAGCTGGGGCACTTTCATTTTTCCGCAACGATGCTGAGGGTACAGAAATTGTGTCTCAGTACATGGATGTTTTGTTAACAGAATTCAAAGCAGCCACACCTTCAAATAAACTGCGCCAACGCCCTTCTAGCGACCAGCAAGGGTTAGAATTGCCGCAAATCTACTTCAATGCCTCAGAACGTCGTCCCAAGTTTGTGATGAAGACTGGGTTATCCAGTAGCGAAAAAAATGAGGTAGTTAAAGCGGCCTATCGACAAATCTTTGAGCGCGACATTACCCGTGCTTATAGTTTGTCCATATCTGACCTAGAATCCAAGGTGAAGAATGGCGACATCTCTATGAAAGAGTTTGTCCGTCGTTTAGCTAAATCTCCCCTTTACCAAAAACAGTTTTACCAGCCTTTTATTAACAGCCGAGTCATCGAACTAGCTTTCCGTCACATTCTGGGACGGGGCCCAAGTAGCCGAGAAGAAGTACAAAAATACTTCTCGATTATTTCTAACGGTGGTCTACCAGCTTTGGTAGATGCCTTAGTAGATTCTGCTGAATACGGCGACTATTTTGGTGAAGAAACAGTACCCTACCTGCGGGGTCTGGGTCAAGAAGCACAAGAATGTCGCAACTGGGGGCCGCAGCAAGACCTGTTTAACTACAGTGCGCCTTTCCGCAAGATACCTCAGTTCCTCACCACATTTGCAGCTTACGAGCAACCGCTACCAGATCAACATCCTTACGGTTCTGGTAACGACCCCTTGGAAATTCAGTTTGGGGCGATTTTCCCGAAAGAAACTCGCAACCCCAGTACCAGTCCGGCTCCTTTTAGCAAGGATACCAAACGTATCCTGATTCACCAAGGAGCAGGGATTAATAACCAAAATAGTAATCCCAGAGCGCGGGGTGAAGCTCCTGGTACCCTTGGGCCCAAGGTGTTCAAATTAGACCAACTGCCTGGTACTAGAGGTAAAAAGGCTCCCAAAAGTTCTAGTGTCAGATACTCCGAAAGCTCCACACAAGCAGTAATTAGAGCTGCTTACCTGCAAGTTTTTGGTCGCGATGTCTACGAAGGTCAGCGCCCGAAGGTATTAGAAATCAAGCTGGAAAACGGTGACATCTCGGTACGGGAATTTATCCGTGCTTTGGCTAAGTCGGATGTCTTCCGCAATCTGTACTGGTCATCGCTGTATGTTTGTAAAGCGATCGAGTATATTCACCGCCGCTTGTTAGGTCGTCCGACTTATGGTCGTCAAGAAATCAACAAGTACTTTGATATCGCTTCTAAACAAGGCTTTTACGCGGTGGTTGATGCCATTATTAACAGCGTAGAATACAGCGAAGCCTTTGGTGAAGATACGATTCCTTACGAACGGTATCTGACTCCTGGTGGTGTAGCAGGGCGACAATTACGTGTTGGTAGCATTCGTGATGATATCGCAGCGAAAATCCAGAAGGAGGTAACACCAAGCTTTGTGACACTGGGTACAGTGACAGAAAAGCGGTCAGAACCAGATATTCAGTTCCGCATTAACCAAGGTGTTAGCAAGCAACGGGAACAAACCAAAATCTTCAAATTGGTGGCGAATACTACTGACAAGGTTGCAGTCAAAACTTTGATCAGCGCTGCCTATCGTCAGATTTTTGAGCGGGATATTGCACCATACATCGCCAAAAACGAATTTACCAAATGGGAAAGCAAGTTGGGAAATGGCGAAATTAGCGTGAAGGAATTTATTGAAGGTTTGGGTTACTCTAACCTCTACCTGAAAGAGTTCTACACACCTTACCCCAACACCAAAGTGATTGAGTTAGGAACCAAACACTTCTTGGGACGTGCGCCACTAGACCAAGCAGAAATCCGCAAGTATAACCAAATTTTGGCTACTCAAGGTATTCGTGCCTTTATTGGTGCTTTGGTAGATAGTGTGGAATATAACCAGGTGTTTGGTGAAGATACGGTGCCTTACCGCCGCTTCCCGACCCTGCCAGCGGCAAACTTCCCCAATACAGAGAAGCTTTACAACCAGCTGACCAAGCAAAACGATGACGTGGTTGTACCCAGCTTTAAGCCAGTACAAGCCCGTGTCGGAGTTAGTAACGATACACCGCTTTTGGTACAGGCGATCGCAGATATCGCAGCCCAAACAAATGGTCAGCCATCCTTTGCTGAACTGGGCCGTTCCTACAACGATGCTAGCGGACAAACCGTGGAACAAGGTGTGCGTAAACATGCGCGCATTTACCGTCTAACAGAAAACACCAACCAAGACGAAAAACAACAGGCAATCAACGCCATTTATCGTCAAGTCTTGGATGTATTTAGCGGTGAGGTGCCCGATAATTTCCGTCGCACTGACCTAGATAGCAAACTCCAAAATGGTGAAATTTCCGTGCGGGAGTTTGTGCGTGAACTAGCTAGTTCCCAAATCTATCGCCAGCGCTTCTTATCACCTTATCCTCATACCAAGACCATTGAGTTCCTCTTCCGTCATCTGTTGGGGCGTACACCCGCAACTCAGGAAGAAATTGGCCAATATAACAAGCTGCTAGTCGATAGTGGTTTGTCAGCCGCTGTAGAAGCAATAGTCGAAAGTCCAGAATATAACCGCTACTTCGGTGAAGATGTTGTGCCTTACAACCGCTTCCCATCTCTGCCAGCAGGTAACTACCTCGGCAGTGTTGCGGTTGATTAAGAAGTAGGGAATAGGGAATAGGGAATAGGGTACAGATTATTTACTGTTCCCTGTCCCCTGTAACCTTTCCCCTGTCCCCTTCTTAACCTTTCGTAATACCGCTCTCAGATTGTAGTTAAAACAGTAAATTCTGAAAAGCAATATTACAAAGTATTAAGAGCAGTCATAAATGCTCAACAGAATGCCGGAAAATGTTTTGCGGAAGGTAACTGAGTTTGAAAGCTTGTGTACTTGTGTTGACTCAAGCAAAGTCGTAATTTATTAGCCGTAGCAGTTGTAAAATTGTTGTGTCTAAAAGAACGAGAAAACAAACTCAGTAAACCAAACTCAAAGTCGCACCAGTTTAATCAAATCCTGGTTTCATTAGTATTGGAGGAATCCATTAATGAGTATCGTCACGAAAGCTATCGTGAATGCTGATGCAGAAGCTCGCTACCTCAGCCCTGGTGAGTTAGATCGGATCAAGTCCTTTGTTACAAGTGGTGAGCGCCGGGTGCGGATTGCTCAAGTTTTATCAGAAAATCGCGAACGGCTTGTTAAGCAAGCTGGCGATCAACTGTTCCAAAAGCGTCCTGATGTTGTGTCTCCTGGTGGTAACGCTTACGGTCAAGAATTGACTGCTACTTGCCTGCGTGACCTAGATTATTACCTCCGCCTCGTTACCTACGGTATCGTTGCTGGTGATGTCACCCCCATCGAAGAAATTGGTGTTATTGGTGCCCGCGAACTGTACAAGTCCTTGGGAACTCCTATCGATGGTGTTGCTGAAGGTATCCGCGGGCTGAAGAATGGCTCTGCGTCACTGCTCTCTGGTGATGACGCTAGTGAAGCTGCTGGCTACTTCGACTACCTAGTTGGTGCTCTTCTAGGATAGGGTAAAGCTGTTTACCTACTTAAACAGAAGTATTGCAATACGGTTGGAAATAAGGAATTAACAACATGGCTCAAGACGCAATTACCGCTGTCATTAACTCCGCAGACGTTCAAGGTAAATATCTAGACTCTTCTGCTTTAGAGAAGCTAAAAGGCTACTTCTCCACTGGCGAACTGCGGGTACGTGCTGCTAGCACCATCAGCGCTAACGCTGCTGCGATCGTCAAAGAAGCTGTAGCAAAATCTTTGCTATACTCTGACATCACCCGTCCCGGCGGCAACATGTACACCACCCGCCGCTATGCTGCTTGCATCCGTGATTTGGATTATTACCTCCGCTACGCTACCTACGCTATGTTGGCTGGCGATCCTTCCATCCTAGATGAGCGTGTGCTCAATGGCTTGAAGGAAACCTACAACTCCTTGGGCGTTCCCGTCGGTGCTACCGTGCAAGCTATCCAAGCAATCAAAGAAGTAACCGCCAGCTTGGTAGGTTCTGATGCTGGTAAGGAAATGGGCGTTTACTTAGACTATATCTCCTCTGGCTTAAGCTAAGAACTAGTTTGCGCTTAAGAATTTAGGTGCGGCTTTATTAAGGTCTGGAAATCAGCCGTGAGTGCTAGAACGTTATATTGCTTATCTTGGTAAATTATCAGTGATGAGTGTTGGTGGTCTAGTATTGATGTTTGATTTCCAGCCTTTGAATGATTAAAAGATTTGCACTCAAGATTTTGAGATAAAAAAGTTTTCGCAAAGTATACAGGAGATTTTCAAAATATGTCCCGTTTGTTTAAAATTACTGCTCTAGTTCCTAGCCAAACCCGAATTCGTACGCAACGCGAACTGCAAAATACTTACTTCACTAAGCTAGTTCCTTATGAAAACTGGTTCCGCGAACAGCAACGCATTCAAAAAGCAGGTGGCACAATCATCAAGGTGGAACTAGCAACTGGCAAGCAAGGTGCTAATACTGGCTTGTCGTAATTGTGTAAATAGAATATTATTTTAGGGAATTGGATAAGAGGTCGAGAAAGACCTCTTTTTTATGGCTCGGATTTTATGCAAATCAATAATTAAACATATTTAAAAGACGATACCCGCGAGTATAAAGTGGAACTGGAGCGTCAGCATTCTGTCTATTCTTAGCCTGTTCAATAGTTTCATCAAGCACAATTAGGTTTCTTTTCCAACCTTCAGCCAATTTTCTAGCGATCGCTCTTAACTATAGAACCATAAAATTTAAGTATAAAATACTACTTTTATAGCGCAAAGTAGAAATGGCAATTTGTCAGAAATTATTGAACTAGTGGTGTATTGAAGTTAACAACTCTAATATTTATGGTTGTAAAGCCTACTTATGAGTTATAAGTTATGATTTATGAGTTTTATTTTTAACTCCTAATTTCTAACTTTTTACCTGTACCGATCGTGAATCTACGCCACCTGATTCCAATTTTTGATAGTTCAGTCTCCAACTGGGCATTAGAAGCGCGGTTCTTGCGCTGGTTAACCTTGATTTGGCTGTTCGTCGGCTTGATCATGCTATTTTCAGCATCATATCCTGTCGCTGATGCCCGTCAGAATGATGGTTTGTACTACTTTAAACGTCAACTGCTTTGGGTCTTAGTTTCCTTAATCGGATTCAATATTATTGTTAATTCGCCATTGCAGAAAATTTTGGGACTATCCCATTGGTTTTTGTTGCTATTTTTGGGGTTAATTTTTGTCACACTGATCCCAGGATTGGGAAGAAAAGCTTTTGATGCAGCGCGTTGGATTGCGATCGGGCCAATTCCGATTCAACCTTCAGAACTAATTAAACCCTTTTTGGTGTTGCAAAGTGCGCGGCTTTTTGGTCAATGGGAACGAATTAGTTGGCGGGTTCGTTTCGCTTGGTTGGGCGTTTTTGGTTTGGTACTTTTAGGAATTCTTGCCCAGCCTAACTTGAGTACAACGGCACTTTGCGGCATGACTATCTGGCTAATTGCTTTAGCAGCTGGCTTACCTTACAAGTACCTGGGAGGAACAGCAATTGGTGGAGTCATGTTGGCGCTACTCAGTATTAGTATTAAAGAGTATCAGCGTAAGCGGGTAATGTCATTCCTCAATCCTTGGGCGGATGCTACAGGAGATGGCTACCAGTTGGTGCAAAGTCTACTAGCTGTGGGTTCTGGGAAAACTTGGGGAGCTGGATATGGGCTTTCTCAACAAAAGCTGTTTTATTTACCAATTCAAGATACCGATTTTATTTTTGCGGTGTTCGCTGAAGAGTTTGGCTTTGTTGGCAGTATGGTGTTGTTGGTACTTTTAGCTACATTCGCTACTCTCGGATTAGTTGTGGCGCTGAAGGCTAAAAATATAGTACATCGATTGGTAGCGATCGGTGTGACGACTTTGATGGTGGGACAATCATTGCTCCACATCGGTGTTGCTACAGGTTCTCTACCGACTACTGGCTTACCTTTGCCCATGTTTAGTTATGGTGGTAATTCTATGATTGCCAGTTTAATAGCTGCTGGGTTGTTGATTCGGGTAGCACGTGAGAGTAATGAAGCTGAGGTAGTACCGTTGCGAAAACCTCAGCTTGAAAATGGGCGCAGACACCGAGCTTTTCATAAAACCAGGAATTGAGCTAGCAAATGCCCAAAAAGTTACCTCTGAGGTAAGGGAGTCTTAAATGGACTATTGCTAGATGGCAGAGTAGGTGGAATTGGGTTAAAGCTAGGTATAGGAGTAGGCACTACTTTTTTGAGGACTGTGATTGCAAATCCTCTTTGCTGGGGTTGTTGCTTACCAGATATATCATTGACTAGCAGTCCGATTTGAGCAGGGAAGGCTTGATTTACTAAAAACTTCGTTGAACCAACTGCTGGAACGTCATTGCCGTATGGTAGAAGTTTAACCTGAATATTTTCTCCCTCTACTCTCCAACTCAAAATAGCAGATGTTCCTTCATTGAGAACCAAATTTGGTTGTTCGCTACCGTTAATTTTGAAATAGACAATTTTAAATGGTTTGGGTAATATGGGAATTTTTGATTCAGCTTTTTTAGAACTAATTTTGTCGCTTCCATTGTTAGAAACAGCTTTGATTTCAAATGCAAAACTTCCTACTTTGTTTGCTAATAAAGGAATATTTTTACATTGCAGTTGTTGATTTTGTTGTATACATAGTTTTTTAATTTTAGGGTCTGTTATATTGCCTTGATTAAATTTGTAAGTAACTGGTTCACCATAAGATGTACCATCATCTGCATTGCCAACAACCTGTAATTGTGACAGCAATAATGGACGTGCAATTGTCCAACTAAAAAGAATATTTTCACCTTTTGTGTACTGGGGCTTATCTAGCTGAAAATTAACTACTGATGCAATTGGTTTTTCTGCAATTTCTACTTGGGTAGTTTGCGCTACTACTTGGTTAGTTTGAGAAAATATTTGTATACCATTGCGATAAAAGGCTTGTAATTCAAAAGTGTAATTACCTTTTGTTTTTACTCCAGTTTTGACGTTGCTACAAATTAATTCTTGTTTATTTTGTACCTGACATGCAGGGATTTCATTAGCACTTCCTTTACCCAGTGTTTCAGGAATGCCATTGCTAAAGTCATAAGTAATCGGCTGAATAGGTTGGGAACCTTTAGCCGTCAAAACTAACTTTTTTAACTGTTTATATTGATGAATTTCCCAGTTTAAAGCTACCTCATCACCTTCAGTAATTTGAGAGTCATTTGCACTAAAATTTTCTAATCTCAAAGGATCGGGGTTTAAAATTCGCCAAATGATAAATCCTATCCCTCCCAATAACCCCAAAATTGCCAAAACTAACAGAAGAAATTGCCACCAAGGGCGGGGTTTCCATACCAAAGTTCCTTGAGGCAGTGTGTTCGGTAGGGGTAAATTTTGTTGGTCTTTGATGTTGAGTTGAAAGTTGATCGCTAGCCCTGCACCAAACCACGGTCGTCGCCACCAAGGTTTGGGTTTGACCGTCAAATTAGCCACAGCACTTCTATTAGGTAATAATCTTACTTCAGTAGGATCGAATTTGTAAGTATATAGTTCTTCTTCGTCTCGACTTTTTAAGTTTAATATCAG
The DNA here is from genome assembly GCF_034530995.1 of Nostoc sp. DedQUE04. Taxonomy (NCBI): domain Bacteria; kingdom Bacillati; phylum Cyanobacteriota; class Cyanophyceae; order Nostocales; family Nostocaceae; genus Nostoc; species Nostoc sp. DedQUE04. The sequence goes on from NZ_JAVRCA010000002.1 coordinate 55,477, forward strand.
TTCGCGGACAATATTGCCCTGGTTAGCTAGTGATAATTCGTACTTGCCAAGACTACGGCTAACTTGTCCCAAGATGGTATTAAGTTCTATATCTAAGCGATAATTTGTCGGAATTTGGATATACACCAAATCCAGCAGTACTAAATCTGGAGAGTTTTCTGAATACAAGCGGATTGTCGGAGAATAGCTTCCCGCAAGGGTATCTCCAGGTGGGTGAAATTTCAACAATATTTGACCTTGAGTACCAGGATTGAGTTCTAATGCAGTCACGTCAGACACTAATCCTGGCCCCTCAAATCCAGTTGCAGGATAATTAATTGTGAACCAGTCATCGTCTAAATCTGGACAACTCAAGCGGAATCTGTCTACGAGATAAGAGCGATTGTCAACTATTACCTCCACTTGCAAAGGCTCACTAGGATTGAAAATTAACGGTTTGTTGGGGTTGGTGTTAGGTCTGATGGAAAATGTCGGGTCGTTCACCCGAATTGCAGTCTGTTCTTTTAGTAGAACCTTAATTTGGTTTGCGAAAGTTATGGGAGTATCTTGGGGATAATGTAGAGGAGAATCTACGACTAGTGTATAGTCATAAGTTCCTGGGAGAGCATTTGCGGCGATTTGAAACTCAAATCTGACTTCGTCGCTATTTTGCCCTGGAGCTAATGCTAAACTTTCTCTGGGAGAACTAGACCAGCCGGTTAAATTTTGAAATACTTCATCAAAAACAAAATATAAGTCAATAACCGCACTTTGATTTCCCTGATTGATTACAACAATATAAAGTTCAATGGTATCTCCTGGCATCCCAAATTGAATTCCAGGTGGGTTGATAATAACTTGCAGTGGATTGAATTTAGCTTGCATGTCATTGATTCCCTTATTTGATGCGGTGTAATTTGACCTGAAAATCTTCACCACCACTGACAATCATGGTTCCTTGATTGGTTTTCAAGTCGATACTATTGATTTTTTTAGAGCTTTGGTAAATTGTTTTACCTTCTGCTGCTCTTGTTTTGTCAAGCTTATGTTCGGGAGTTAAATACCAAACTACGACTCGTCCATCATCGCCACCACTTACTAAGAGACTCCCATCGTCACTAAATGCTAGAGTCCGCACAGAAGTTTTTGATGCTGGCCAACGGTCTAGTTGCGTACAATTAAGTTCATTTACTTTTTCTAACGGATTCGGATTTTTGATAGTTTGACACTGATTTAAATCCCAAATGGTAATAAATCCCGCAGAATCAGAAGTTGCGAGGATTTTTCCTGTTGAGTCAGGAACAAAAGCTAATCCCCAAATATAATCTTCAGGCCCAACTAATGGGTCTAGTTTTTCTATATTTTGCACCGATAAACTTGGAAATTGTTTATTAGATTGAGTTTGATTCCACTGCCACAATATAAAACGCTTAAAGTTTCCAGCAATTACTAGAGTTTTTGCATCTGGGCTGAGATTTAATGCCCGGACTTGGAAACCTGAGAGTTTCAATCTACTTTGTACGTCAATAACTTGGGGTTCTGGCAGAAAATCGCTGTTAGGTGCTGGTCTTGACCATAGTCTGACTTTACCACTGCCATAGCCACTGAATAAGTTAAGTGAGTTTGAGGTGAAAGCTAGGTCAAAAACGCGATCGCCTTTTGCTTTAGGATCTTTAAGGTCTTGAAGTTGGCTAATCTTTGTACCTGAAGGAATATCTCTGAGTTCAATTACACCATTATCTAAACCAACAGCAGCGCGATTATTTTGTAATGGCATGAAGCGCAAGACTTCTACAGCGTCATCGGTAATGGCCATCAAGCCTTTAGGCTGTTGTGCTTGGTCGCAAGCAAGGGGCTGCCCAGCGTATCTTACAGTATCATCGGGGTCTAAACTATCAGCACCAATTCTCCAAAATCTTAAGGTGCAATCATCTGAGCCACTGACCACAGATAAACCAATGCCACTAAAGCGGACTGAGTTTACAGAACGGGTATGCATTACACCTTTTGGTTGCAAGATTAATGCGAGGAGTGCGGCTAATAGTGCGATCGCAGCCAATTGTAGCCATAAAGGTATAATTGGCAGAGTCTCTACTTCTAATGTCTGCGTGGCTGGGTCTGTACTGCCTAAACGTTGATCCGATAATTCCGATTTAGCCTCTAATAATAGAGTTTTGCCGATTCCAATCCAAGGACGTTTTGTTTTAACATCGAGAATGACTTTACTTGTCTCTCCTAGATGCAGATTAGCAGTTTCGGGAAGCTTTTTAAAACTGCATTTTCGCCAGTCTCTACCCTGCACTTGTACATTAATTTGTTGGTTGAGATTGCTAGCGTTTTTAAATAGTAATTCAAAGGAAGCTGTATCAGATTTCCAGTCAGGCAACCATGCCGATTTATTGGGGATTTTCAGGTGTTTTTCGGTGGTAGTAAAGTCTATAAAACCCACTGGCAAAACTTCAATATTGCCTTCAGCATTAGTTGGATAACCATTATTGCTAACAGCTTCAATAGTAAAAGGGTAATTTTGACTGGGCGCTTGCACTACAGAAGGAGGTTGGCATTGGAATGTAGCTTCTGCTAAACCACCTGGATCTAAGGGTAATCGGCGTTCTGCACTGCCAGCCAGCCAAGACGGATCGACGCCTGTAAAACGTAGCATTACCTCAGTTGGTTGCTGCCCCAAGTTCCGCACCCGTACTGGTATATCAACAGAATTGCGGGGATAAACTTGGAACTCTCGTACAGGTAATTCTACACTTAAATGTGTTGGTCTGTTGTCTCGCTCGATTTTCAGGCGTAGCACAAGTCTGGACTGTTGTGCTAATTGCGGTGAAAAAATGTTTACCATCAGGTTAACAGTACCAACAAATCCCGGCATAGGTGTATTGAATACGAACACTTGGAAGATGGTACTACTGCCCGGTGGCTTGGCTGCTGCTACCTCTGGTTCGAGTCTATACCAGCGATATCCTGTGTTGCGGATTTCACCCGCCGCAGTAATTTCTATCTGAAAATTGACGAAGCGATCGCTGTCATTATTGACAGTTACCTCAAATGATACAGGAGTATCACCTGGACGAAAGGTTAGGTTTTGAGTAGAAAGGCTGGCATTAATAACACTTTTTTCCATGTTATTACTTATAATATTTTTTTATATTCTGCATGACTAGCACTATTAAAAAATTAATGTCTCGTGAAAACGTGACAATAGCTTTTTTCCTTTGATTATTGAAATTTATATACTATTAAATATTGTGTAATAAATTGACCAATTTATAAAAGTCATTTTCAAAGGCGATCGCTAATACATATACAGCAGAATTCAGAATTCAGGAGTAATATCATGTCCGCATAATTAGTTATGCTAACCACAGTCATTACACCCCACCCCCAACCCCTCCCCGCTTGCGGGGAGGGGAGACAAGGCGTAGCTTTGGCGGGGTGGGGTTCTTCGGGTTTAATAAGCAATCAAGCGGACATGATATAAAACACGCTTTATACCTGGGTAACAGATTTAGCTTGCTTGTGTACCTCACCAACTTGAAATCTGCTGTATAAGCCAAAACCCTTGTAGAGACATAGCACTGCTACGTCTCTACAAGGGTTTCGGATAACGCATATTTAATTTCTGGATATGACCTTCTCAGCAACGCCTGAACTCAAATTAAAATCGCTGCCCAATTCCCAGATGCACTTTGCTTTCTCCCTGGTCGTTAATGCCATAGTCAGCCCGAATTAAGCCTAGTGGTGAATTTAATCGCACTCCCGCCCCATAACCAAAACCATAACCTGGTTTATCCCGTACACCTGCCGGATCTCCTAATACAGTATCACCAGAACCTAAATCTGAGGCGAAGTCGGCAAACAATACACCGCCTACGATTGGTAAAACGGGAAAACGATATTCTGCCGAAGCCAACACATAACTGCGACCACTGCCAACTTCTCCAGAATCGTAACCGCGCACTGAGTTGGAACCACCCAAGTTAAAACTTTCGTAGGGCGGTAAATTCCCAAGGACGGTACCGGCTTGGACATTCACCGCAAATACTTGTGGCTGTTTGCTGTTAAATAACTGCACTGGTAAATATTGGCTGTAGTTGGCTTTGAGGCGATTAAGGGAAATATTACCTTCGCCGATGGGTATAGATTGTTCTGTACTCAAACTCAACACGGAACCTTGAGTTGGATTGAGGGGATTATCTCGTTTATCTTTGGTGGCGGTGAAGGATACGGTAGTTAGGTCGTCAATACCAGTTCCACTCGCAGAGAGGGGATTGCCCTGAACGTCAGTTGGGGTAATATTACCTTGGCGATCGCGAATACTAGTTCGGGTATAGTTTAATCCTAATGAGGTATTCCAATCGTCAATTGGTCGCTGCAAGCTGACACCACCGCCAATTTGACCTTCTCGCACTTTATCGCCGTTAGCTAGCTTAATCTTGTCATCAAAGGTTTCCGAAAGTTCCTGACTACGAAAACCATTTACAGTGTAGCCCAAGCGATCGGGGTTAGTTATTCGATAGGGGCTAATAAATTTGGTATTAAATTGTAAGTCTCGGCTACTTACCCCAACATTCACACCTAAAGTATCATTAACACCACCGACATTCTGATCTTGATAGCTGATTGTACCTACCAATCCTTGATCGGCATTGTAACTCCCACCCAAATTAACACCACGCGCCCCAGTTTCTTTGAGTTGGTAAACTAAATCAAGTTTTGTCGCATCACCTTCTAAAGCAACATTCACAGTTTCAAATAAACCAGTCCGATATAGTTGTTGAATGTCTTGTTTAACGACATTTTCTTGGAAGATTTGACCGGGTTTCAATTTGAGTTGTTGTTGTAAGAAATCTGCTTTGGTGCGTCCTCCGACGGGATTACCCTTGCTATCAACGGTTTTACCTTCATCGTTGACAAAGCGAAATTTGATATCACTCACCAAGCCTTCAGCGACATTCACAGTGAGAATACCTTGCGAACTAGGTTTAATTGATAACACCCGTGCTAAGTTATAACCATTGTCGGCGTACCACTTGTTAATTTGTGCTACTGCTTGTTGCAATCCACTGGGACTAATGGTGGTTCCAATCTGAGATTGCAAACGTTGTTGGGCGACTTGATAGGTAAGTACTTTAGCACCAGATAATTGCAGCGATCGCACAATCACTGGTTGAACTTGGTATACTACATTCAATCCAGCCTGAGTGCTAAAGCTATTCACACTGACACTACTAAATAAACCTGTATTTAAAATTGCTGTTACATCTCTTTGCAGCTGGCTTTGACTGGTTTCTCCACCCACCTGGGTTTTTATTACCTGGCCAATGATTTGCTGTAATTCTTGATTGGCTCCCACCACCCGTACATCTGTAGCTCTGACTACCAAATCGCTTTCAGTAGCAGGAGTTTTGGGGGATGAAGGGGAAAAAGAGGGAGTGGGAAGAAGCGTTACTGATGAATTTTCCTTGTCTGTTGATTTTAAGACTACTGGGGAATTTTTGTTTGCACCTGTTTGCACGGCGACAGGATTTTGGGAAAATTGTTGTGCAACTATAGTTTCTGGGGAAGCAATTGTCTCTACCCGTGCGGGAGTGTCTTCAATTATCGGTACCACCAAGTTACCAGCTTTTGGAGTTGGAGTAACGGTTTTAGCAGGTGCAGCCGTTGCTTGCTGAGTAATATTGCCAGTAGCTAAAGTAGCTAATGTAAAAATTGCAGTAGCAGAAACTCGCATAAATATTTAACCTAATTAACTGGGAGTTATACTAATTTTGGATTTTAGATTTTAGATTTTTGATTAAAAGTATTGACCAAAAGGCTGTTCTAGAAATTTCAAACAATTACATTCCTATCCAAAATTGGTATTAGTTGTAGGGAAGTAAAGGAATAGGGAAATACTAACTTCCAGCTTCCTTGTCGATTTCTCTATTTATACCTCTTACCCAAACAGACAGTTAATTTTGATATTTTGTTTCTTATGAGTAATCTATCTCGGTCATCTTTAGCTTCTAACTCCCAATCCGCAACTTCTCCTTTGCGGTTACTTGTATTAAGTAATGGTCATGGGGAAGATGCGATTGCAGTTCGGATTTTGCAAGAACTCCAACGACAACCAAACCCACCAGAGATATTTGCTTTGCCTCTGGTGGGTGAAGGACGTGCTTATGAACAGTTGGATATCCCCTTTATCGGTTCAGTCCTGAATATGCCTTCTGGCGGCTTTATTTATATGGATGGCCGCGAATTAGCGCGGGATGTACGCGGTGGTTTATTGCAACTTACCCTCAGCCAAATTAAAGCTATTCGCCGTTGGGTAAGTTCTCAAAAAAAATTAGGTAATAGAAGAGCGATTTTAGCAGTGGGAGATATTTTGCCGCTGTTGTTTGCAACATTTAGTGGCGCTAATTATGCTTTTGTCGGTACGGCAAAATCTGAATATTATGTGCGAGATGAAGCTGGATTATTACCACGAAAATCTAAAGACGCAGGTTGGGAAAACTTTTCTGGTTCAGTTTACCATCCTTGGGAACGTTGGTTAATGAGTCGTCGTCGTTGTAAGGCTGTGTTCCTTAGAGATGCGCTGACCACAGAAACATTAAAACAATGGCCAATTCCAGCTTTCTATTTGGGTAATCCGATGATGGATGGTCTAGAATCGAGGTTTTCACGCCAACAATTTTATAGTCAGAATATCCAACAGCAAGAGACAGTTCGACCTTTTGTAGTGACTCTTCTTCCTGGTTCTCGTCCGCCAGAAGCATATACTAACTGGGAAACAATTATGATTGCTGTATCTGCATTGATGACAAGTTTTCAACAGCGAGATTCAATCTTTTATAGTTCTAACAAAGTAGTGTTTTTAGGTGCGATCGCTCCTGGTTTAGACTCTAATATTTTATCCCAAAGTGTGCAATCCCAAGGCTGGCGCGCTGAATCAGCATCTCCTATCAAACTAAGCGATCCAAATGTCTTGACATTTAAACAAAGAAATGCTTATCTGCTATTAACACAACAAGCTTATAATGATTGCTTGCATTTGGGAGATTTAGCGATCGCAATGGCAGGTACAGCCACAGAACAGTTTATCGGTTTAGGCAAACCTGCGATCGCAATTCCCGGTAATGGCCCACAATATAACCTTGGCTTTGCTGAATCTCAAAGTCGTCTACTGGGATCGTCTTTGATTTTAATCGATCGACCAGCAGATGTAGCGAAGGTTGTACAATCCCTATTCAAAAACCCTGATAATTTGCAAATTATTGCTGAAAATGGTGGGCGACGTATGGGTAAACCGGGAGCAGCACTACGTATTGCTAATTGCTTGCGGGAAAAATTGGGATAATGGGCAGTGGGTATGGGGCATCGTGGCAGGTTATTCTCCTTATCCCCTAGTCCCCTTATCTCCCTTGTCCCTAATTCCTCACGCCACCAACCCCGAACGTAAGGCCCTCACAGCAGCTTGGGTACGGTCATCAGCACATAGTTTATTTAAAATATTACGAACATGGGTTTTTACAGTACCAACTGTAATGTAAAGTTTCTCGGCAATTTGACCATTGCTACACCCAGCTACAATCAACTCGAGGATTTCCAGTTCCCGTTGAGTCAGAGGGTATGTTTCCAAAACTTGCTCGTATTCTGTCGCCAGCGCTTCAATTTTGACAGTCTTCGGCTTGTCAGAACCTTGACTTTCTCCAGGAATACCTTGGCGCATCTTCCGCAATACCACGTTGGCAATTGCCGGATCGATCCAAGAGTTACCGCCGTGAGTTGCTTGAATTGCCTCAGTTAATTTACTGATGCTGGTTTCTTTCATATAATAAGAATCAGCGCCAGCTGCGAAGGCTGCAAGTACGGCATCCTCTGTATGATCCATTGTCAAGATGAGAATCTTTGTAGTAGATTGCCCATTTTCAGCCTGGGAGCGTTTAAATTTACGAGTGAGTTCGATGCCATCCATGTCAGGCAAGCCGATATCTACTACTGCTACATCTGGCTTTGCCGTTTCTAAAAGTTTTAATCCTTGAGTAGCATTTGCCGCTTCCCCAATTACTTTCAATGCACTATGAGACTGTAATGCTGCTCGTAGCCCCATTCGCGTTAAGTCATGATCTTCAATTAAAATAATACTAATTTCATTCATCGCTACACTCACTCTTGCGCTGTTTGCATCTTTCAAAGTATTGCCTTTTGTAACTATTATCTATTATTTTCCCAAACTCAAGATAGATGATATTTCAACCTGTCTGCATCCACCGATAGAAATAACAAGTAGCCAAAATTTTTACATTTAGATAGAGGACAAATCTAGCTGGAGATATATAGATACTTACACAAAAAGTATGAAATATTGAAACGAATGCCAAATTGCTGTTCCTTGCTGATAATTCAGCTTTGAATTGTCATGTTGCATCCGTTAATTACTATTATTTTGGAGCAAACTTTAAAAAAAGCTTACGAAAATGAAAAAATTACACCGTGTGAAAGTTGCTTTACGAGAAAGTAAAAGATGGTTGGGAACGATTTTTAATCAAACCTTTGGATTCATCCGATTGATAGAGCCAATAGAGATCCTCATAGAAGGAAGGGAATCAGCCAGCATTAAAATTTTCTGAAATCATAAACAACAAAGTAATTCGTAGTCCTTTGTAACGAACTTATCCGTCTGACTTTTCACAGGATATAATACAAGCCGCTCTGTGCGAACCTCTCCCCTTTTAGGTTTTGAATTTTTGCCTAACTTTTGTCGGGAACCTTTCTTCGGAATTAAACTTTGGTAATTTTGCGAACATCTATAAGTTCAATATACCTGGATAAATACTAACACAGATGTGGCGTTCGCTAAGAAAATTGTCGAAATTTCAGGAGGTAGGATTACTTCAGATTCACAAATAGGTATAGATAGTACTTTTTTATTTATTTAGTCTAACTAACCTGATAGTAAAACTGTTCAAGCTTATGGTACACGATAATGGGATGCAACTCTCACCAATGACTGACGACGGTGGCTTCCTCACTCATCTACAATTGTTTTAAGCTTGGTAAAGTATTTTATTTTACTTTATATCAGTGGTGTCTGGTTGTTAATTACTAATTTTTTGCAGGACATTGGTCATTTGTTAGGAGTTTAGTTACCATCTGGTAAATTAACCAGATTGAATATCCAACAGACTCAATTCAACCCAAGGAAAGACTCGAAACGAGCGACATACTACTAACGGAGGATAAGGAAGTTAATGCGATCAATGTCAAGCAGGTATTAAAGTGGATCTTATGCAAAATATCTTAATCAATCAAATTACAGGTTTTAGATGAAGGGAAATCTTATATTCTTTAGTTGGATAATCTAAAAAGATAAATATTATACATCAACCTATGTTTGGCGGCGAAAGTTAAAACCGATGGAAGAGACGCTGAAAATTTTGGTTGTAGACGATGACGAAGTAGACCGGATAGCAATCTGTTCTGCCCTGACTAAAGCAGGTGTTCAGATAGAACTGTCTGAAGTAGGCAATGGTAATGAAGCATTCTCTGTCTTAAGCATTACTACTTACGATTGTGTTTTCCTCGACTATCGTTTACCAGATCGGGACGCACTAACCTTGATTCAACAGCTACGTTCTTCAGAAATTAAAGTTCCTTTAGTAGTTTTAACTGGTCAAGGAGATGAACAAATTACTCTCGAATTATTGAAAGCTGGTGCTACAGACTATCTCTCTAAGTCTAGAATATCCCCAGAAAGTTTGTCGCAAGTTTTACGGAGTGCGATTCGGATTTATCAAGCACAAATGCAGGTCGATTTGGCAAACCAGCACCTTAGAGAAACTCATGAACAACTCATTTGTAAGAACCAAGAATTGGAGAGACAACAGCAACAGATTCAAATGCAAAACTTCAAGTTATTGGAGGCATCACGTCTAAAATCACTTTTTTTGGCAACTATTTCCCACGAACTTAGAACGCCGATGAATGCGATTATTGGTTTTTCACAAATACTCTTGCGTCCTAAATTCGGTCAACTAACGCACCAGCAAGCAGATATGGTTGAGCGCATTTTGAATAATGGGAAGCATTTACTGATGCTACTCAATGAAGTTCTCGACTTTTCCAAGCTGGAGGGAGGAGGATTAGATTTAAAGGCAGAAAGATTTGATATATCAAAGGTAATCAATCTCGTTGTCAGTGAAATGCGTTCCCTAGCTGATGCTAAAAATCTTTCATTGCTAGTACAAACCGATTTGCAAAATCCTTTGATATTTAACGATCCAGTTCGTGTCAAACAGATTTTGATTAACTTGCTCTCCAACGCCATTAAATTCACAGAGTCTGGTGAAATCTGGGTTGAGGTTAAGGAACTACCTGGAAACCGAGTAGTAATTATCGTTCAAGATACAGGTATAGGCATAGCCCCCAAAGATTTTAAACATATTTTTGAAGCATTTCGGCAAGTAGATCAAACTATCACTCGCAAATATCCAGGTACAGGTCTGGGTTTGGCAATTATAGATTCGCTAGTGCGAATGATGGGCGGTAAAATATTTCTTGAGAGTAAATTGGGGGTGGGTTCAATGTTTAAAATTGAATTGCCACGTCAAATTACATTACCGACTGTAGCAGCAAAGGCTCCAGCTTCACAGTTAGATAACGATGATTTTTTTTCTCCTGCGCAAAATCCTCATCAGTCATCTTCTCAAGCCAGAAAAGCACCAATAGAATATCCTAAATTTAAAAATTACTTCCAGAAAAACTGATAAAAATTTATAAATCATGTCTGTAGTTGAAAATAATAAAATTTATCGGATATTAGCAGTTGACGACACTCAAGATAATCTGATTTTGGTTCAAGCCATTTTAGAAAGTGAGGGGTATGAAATTGATTTGGCTTCAGATGGAATAAAAGCTTTACGGAAAATTGAGCAATCTCCACCCGATCTGATTCTGTTAGATGTAATGATGCCGGGGATAGATGGCTATGAAGTCACACGTCGGATTCGGAATAACCCTGCAATTTCTTATATTCCAATTCTATTAATTACTGCCTTTCATCAATCCAGCGTTGTCGAAGGTTTGGATGCTGGTGCTGACGATTTTATTCGTAAACCATTTGATACTGATGAACTACTAGCAAGGGTGCGATCGCTATTACGTCTCAAGCACAGTCTGGACGAACAACAAAAAATGGCCCGCCAACGGGAAGATTTTGTTTCCCGTCTGACTCATGACTTGCGAACTCCCCTAGTAGCCGCCGATCGGATGTTGAATTTGTTTGAAATGGAAACATTCTGCAAAATTTCGCCGGAAATGAAACAAGCGATCGCAGTCATGATTCGCAGTAACCAAAATTTGATGGAAATGGTCAACACCCTATTAGAAGTGTATCGCTTCGAGGCGGGTAAAAAAACGTTGAATTGGGAGGAATGCGATTTATGTGAGATAGCTCAAGAAGTAGTCAGCGAACTAAGTCCTCTAACTAATGAAAAAGGCTTGACTCTGGAAATTGATACCCATCAATTAGATCCACTGAGTCCAAACGCTGCTATTATCATGGGCGATCGTTTGGAATTACGGCGAGTGTTAAACAACCTGATTGCAAATGCCATCAAATTTACAGATACAGGAGGCATAACAATCCGCATTTATGAAACATCATCTAATCCAGGAGATCCAGATTCGGTAATACTTGAGGTAGAAGATACAGGATATGGAATTGCGCCAGAAGATCGGGCAACAATTTTCGAGCGATTTCGCCAAGGCAGAAATAAACGCTCGGGTAGTGGCTTAGGACTACATCTATCCCATCGCATTATAGAAGGGCACGCAGGAACTATCAAGGTCGCTTCTGAAGTAGGGAGAGGTAGTTTATTTACTGTGCAACTACCTAAAAATACTTAAGTTATTCTCCTTCACCACCGATTATTTTGCGGATATCTCCCAAGAAATTACATTTAATTTTGGATGTATTTTGATGCACCCAGCAAAAATAAAATTCGCTTAAATTATTTAGTTTAAATTATATAGATTAATTACAGCAGCATTTGAAGGTTAATTCAATCCAAATATTGCCAGATAACTTGCCTCTTCCAATATTTGTATACTCCCAACGGTAGATGTATTGCTCGACTAAAATAACTAAATCTACTTTTGTATCATTCTATAGATAGTAGAAATAACTATTTTACAAAGTTATTATTCAACCTATTAATGCCTGAAAAACGTGTATGCACCCTGGAATCATAACCCAGGGTCTTTTTTATAAAAACCTAGATAATCATCGTTTTTTCATCATTGACTACTGTCCATGTCCACCCTATTAAGAGTTGAGGGTGGACATGGACAGCAGTTAAAAAGGATTATAAAGTAAACTAAAATACAGACCGTTTTCTTGTAATGTTCTCTCATTTGAGTTAACAGATACCAAAGGAATACCCCAGTCAAGACGAACGGTGAAGCGATCGCCCTGTGCCCAACGCAACCCCAGACCAACAGCAGCTAAAGTATTGCGATCGGGATTCTCTTTACCAGAACTGTTCCAGCCAACACCAAAATCCACAAAGGGGATAACCTGTAAGATGCTATTTATCTGAGGTAAGCGCAGAATCGGTACTTGAACTTCCGCAGAAACAAAAGTGCCATTATCCGTCAGCAGATAATCTTGACGGTAGCCGCGAATGCTATCCTGCCCACCTAAGCCAAACTGCTCTATAGGCAGAAGTGTTGTAGATGCAAGTTGCGTATTTAAACGTAATAACAATAAGGTTTCAGGAGCTAAAAGGCGGGCCCACTGTGCTTGCCCTTGCCAAGCAAAAAAACGGCTATCAGGAGCATCTTGATTAACCGTGGCATTCAACACATCTATGCCCAAACTGAATTGAGAGCGTAGGGCGATGACTTCCCGGCTGTTACGACTCGTCCATTCTTGAAAAACTCGCAACGCAGATACCCTAGTGCGTCCCTCATTATCAGCGCCAGGTGAAAGTAAAGAGGGGGGAGCTGGTGGGTTCTCTCTCTGTAGTATCCACGAGATATCACTTTCGCGTCGGGAAGCTGTTAACCCCAGAGCGAATTCTTGTGTAGGAGTTTGGATTATTGGCTGGCGGAATGTCAGTTCGTAGTAGCGAGAAGCCGATTCGATATCTAGGAAGTCGAAAGGAGGCTCAATGACATTACTTGACGTAGTGCCATAGTTAAAGGTAAGCGTTCCGTTGCGGGGATTGAGAGGCAACGTGTAGCTAGCATCAAAGGAATTGCTACCATCGGTATTAGTGTAGCCTACACTCAGACCATCTCCCAATCCGAGTAAGTTGGCTTCATTCAATCGTAACCCGCGTCGGAAACTGCCAACACTAGGCGATCGCCCATTATCAAGAACTATTTGGCCACTAAAGGTTTTTGCCTCACTGATTTTAACTTCCAAAAGACTCGTACCCGTTTGCGATCCTGCTGAGAGTTCAGCAGTCACGTTTTTAATCAAAGGATTAAGTTGCAAAAGTTGCAGGGCTTCTAATAAACGCTGGCGATTCAGAGGTGGTGATGTCGCGATTGCTAGTCGGCTACGGACATAATT
>NZ_JAVRCA010000002.1:69128-111641 GCF_034530995.1 Nostoc sp. DedQUE04
TTGGATATCCTGTGGTGGTGGAATTTGTTGTGATAGGATGAAATCACCACTTGGTAATTGTGTAGTATCAACAGCCTGAGCTTGCAGTGGACTTAAAAATGTACTGCTAAGTAATAGAAACATACTCAGCGGTAAGCAGGACACTATAAGATTCTGAGGGTATTTATCAATCATCGCACTGGACTATTTTTGTCAGTAACTATGGGATTATACGGGGACTGCTTCAGATGTGAATCTTACTTCATCTTTTGTCGCTAAAGTTGATGTCTTGAGCAAATCTCAATTTAAAAGCTAAATCATCTGGTGATTGCAGACTTAAAAGTATTAATGAGATATCTGGTGAAATTAAATTAATTATGCGTTGCCCGAAATCCTTGGTAAGCAAAATTTATGTAGTCAAAGGCTTTCCGTACCACTACGTGGAAGCAAACTATGCGTAGTATCTCCGTGCTTTTTTTACAGTTTAAATCTGATACCAAATTTCTGATTTAGTGTGCTGCAATCAGTAGACGTCTTGCAAAAGTAACTTTTGCCTTGAAGTTGGGGAAAGGTGAAAGGTTAAAGGGTAAGGGAAAATTCCATCCTTTCCCCTTTTCCCCCAAGAGTGCAAAAGTGCTTTTTGCAAGAGGTCTACTCCATACCACTTTCCTTAAACATTCCCATCAATTTACGTTTACGAGCGTGAGTTTGCATCAAGTTTTCCCGATAGCTTAACCAGTCAGCTTTCTTCCCAGATTTCAGGTAGGCATTACGCGCCTTTTTCAACCATTCAACCGCGTAATAATAGTATTCGGCTTTACCTGCATCCATAATCTTTTCGGCACGGCGACGAGCATTAGCAATTACCCAACCAGGATTATGAGGAATAGCAGCATCCATGACTCGGTGAATTAACTCTGAACGATCGGAACTTAGTTCGCTAGCGATCGCAATTGCATCATCAATTAGCCCTTCATACAAGAATATATCCACCTTGGCTGATTCTGTTCCCCAACCATTATAAGTACGGACAATTCTCAGCAGGTCTGTTTTGACACTTTCCCAGTTTTCCCCAGCCAATTCTGCCATCTTTTGGTAATCCACAAAGCAGGGCTTCATTTGAAAAGCCGCCTTGATTGCTGATAAAGCAGCTTCACTATTACCTAATTTAATAGCTAAATCACTTGTCCAAATTGCCAATTCATACTGACAATTACCCGGTAAATTTAATCCACTCTCGGCTATATCTAGTGCTTGCTGTAATGCTCCCTGAACGCTGAGTGTTTTGGCTAGGGCAAAGGCTTCTTCCATTGAGTTCATCTGGGTTTGAGCAGCATCAATTGCTTCTTCCACCCTGCCTAAACGCCCCAACATTGTCAGATATTGCTGGGTTTGCCCTTCCGCTTCTGCTAAATACAGGTATTCTTGATAACGTTCTTGACGTTCGAGAATTTTCAGGCGAATTAATGCCAAATCATCAGCATAATCTGGTACGTCTTCTTCCCATGCTCCCCTTTCAGTAATGTTACCTTGGAGAACTTGTACCAGTGGCGGATAATCCCAACCTTGGCGTAAAGCCTCCATAACTAGACCAAAATCAGCATTCCACTCATCTTGCCAAGCTTCCAAATTTATTTGAATATCAACTTTTTCTTCTGGAGTAAGTTCGGCGATTAGAATTGCTTCACACCAAGCATTATTTAATTCGCCGACAACTTCGTCATTTTCAGCGCCGTATTCGGCAACATCATCCCAATTTTCCGCACAGGTAGAGGTAATCGCCTCCAAAATAGCGATCGCATTTTCACCTTCTCCCCGTTCGCTAAAATCTACCGCAGTTTGCACTACACTCAGCAAATCTTCGCCAATCGGGTCATCTTCGTATCCCTCCTCAAAGTAGCGCACGGTATCCTTGAGAATCTGCCGTACTTGCCGCCGAAAGGGAGCCGGATCGAGAGTATTGCGGCGTACGAATTTTATGGTTGTTTGGTTGTCAGCAGGATTCGTCATCCAACTTACATGACGGTCAATCGCCTCAATTAGGGGGGGGTATTCCGCTACCAACTCTTGCAGCAGCCTTTGAGTTTCGATATAATTCAGGCGATTTAGTAGTTCTTCCAGGGTGGGGCGCTGCTCAATATTTTCTGAGTTACGCGCACAAACGAGCATCGTCGCTACAATGTGTTTGCACCAACCTTCATAGTCGTAGGCACAGGTGCATTTTACTGAGGTTAACCCACTGCTATCGAAATTCAGGCTGACATGATAAGGTCTAGCTTCAGTGCCTACAACATCTGCCTGAAGCAGATGACCGCGTTGGATAACGGCATTAACAGCACCAGCGTTATAATATGCCTCGCCTCGCTGGAAAGATTTGGCGTTGGCATGACGGCGGATAGTAAATTCACTAATTTGGGGAATAGACATCGAGCGATCGCCTGCGTAAATCTTCTGGATCAATCCTAAATCCAGCTTAGTGTTACGCTAACGCGCTGTAAAGAAAAAGGTGTGGCGATTCTGAATGAGACTGCAATTTCTATTCATTAACTAGCTCAGAACTGGAAATAAGTTTCATTGTCCTGCAAATACTCACTTAATTTATTGTCGCTTTTCTGGGAAAACCAACCCATATAATGAAAATATCCATATTTTCGCCAGAAGTGAGTGAATCATAATTTGAGTTAGCAATACCCAAACCTGAAATCAGTGAACAGTCTAACAGTAAACAGTCAGGGTAATGTAAGGTAAGGGATTTAGAGTTCAGCGATAAAACTGATAACTGATAACTGTTAAAAGGGTTGCGCTGAGTGTCGGTCAAGTTGAGAATAAATAGGCGAAGCAGACGGGGAAACTAACGTGAGTCAAGGATATGATTACGATTTAGTAATTATCGGCGCTGGTGTAGGCGGACATGGCGCAGCCTTACACGCCGTAAGTTGTGGTTTGAAAACAGCAATTATTGAAGCTGCTGATATGGGAGGAACCTGTGTTAATCGGGGCTGTATTCCTTCTAAAGCACTGCTGGCAGCATCTGGACGCGTGCGGGAGTTACGCAATGCCCACCACCTCAAGTCACTGGGAATTCAAATTGGTAGCGTAGAATTTGATCGCCAAGCGATCGCTAATCATGCTAATAGTCTCGTCTCGAAAATTCAAGGCGACTTAACCAACAGCCTCAAACGTCTAAAAGTTGATATTATCAACGGTTGGGGAAAAATCGCTGGGGCGCAAAAAGTCTCTGTTACCGGAGACGGGGGTGAAAAAACCATCACAGCCAAAGACATTATCCTTTCGCCAGGTTCAATTCCTTTTGTTCCTCCAGGTATTGAAATAGACGGCAAAACTGTCTTTACCAGCGATCAAGGTGTCAAATTAGAGTCCTTACCAGACTGGGTAGCAATTATTGGCAGTGGTTACATCGGCTTGGAATTTTCTGATGTTTACTCAGCTTTGGGTTGTGAAATCACCTTGATTGAAGCCCTAGATAAGTTAATGCCAGGATTTGACCGCGATATTGCCAAACTTGCCGAACGAGTGCTAATTACTCCCCGCGATATTGAAACAAAAGTTGGGATATACGCCAAAAAAGTCATTCCCGGTTCACCTGTGGTAATTGAGTTAGCAGATTTCAAAACCAAAGAAGATATAGATGTCATCGAAGTAGATGCTTGCTTGGTGGCTACGGGACGCATCCCAGCGACCAAAAATCTTGGTTTAGAGTCTGTGGGTGTGGAACTCGATCGGCGGAATTTTATTCCAGTAGACGATCGCATGGCAGTACTATCAGCAGGTGAAGTCGTGCCGCATCTGTGGGCAATTGGCGATGCTAATGGGAAGATGATGTTAGCCCATGCGGCTTCTGCTCAAGGCATCATCGCGGTAGAAAATATAGTTGGGAGGGAAAGAATAGTAGACTATCGCAGCATCCCCGCAGCGGCGTTTACCCACCCAGAAGTCAGCTATGTAGGCTTAACTGAAACAGCAGCTAAAGAGTTGGGACAAACTGAAGGGTTTGAAATCGCCACAAGTAGGAGTTACTTCAAAGGAAATTCCAAAGCGTTGGCAGAAAATGAAGCCGACGGTATTGCCAAGGTGATATATCGCAAAGACACCGGAGAAGTCTTGGGTGTTCACATTTTCGGACTGCACGCCTCAGACTTAATTCATGAAGCGTCAGCTGCGATCGCCAACCGTCAATCTGTGCAAAGTCTCGCACATCTAGTTCACGCCCACCCGACACTCTCAGAAGTCCTGGACGAAGCTTATAAACGAGCCATTTAGTCATTTGTCCTCTGTCATTTGTCCTTTGTCAATAAACAAGGACAAATGACCAATGACTAATGACCAATGACTAATGACAAATGACCAATGACCAATGACTAATGACTAGTGACTAATTATGCAAATCCGTCGCCGTTCACCTAACCCAGCTATTTCCGTGTCCATGTTACGTTATCAGGCTGCCGTACCTGATGCAGCGCCAAACAATATTTTGGAAGAAATTGTCTGGCATAAAGAAGTAGAAGTTGACCAAATGCGTGAAAGGCTGCCTTTACGGGAATTGCAACATCAAGCACTCTCTGCGCCACCAACCCGTGATTTTGTTGCCGCTTTGCGTCAAGGTAAGACAAAGCCAGCATTGATTGCCGAAGTGAAAAAAGCTTCACCTAGTAAAGGCGTTTTACGAGCAGATTTTGACCCAGTAGCGATCGCCCTGTCTTATCAGCAAGGAGGTGCTAGTTGTCTTTCTGTGCTGACAGATGTCAAGTTCTTTCAAGGTAGTTTTGACAATTTAGCCAAAGTCCGGGCTGCCGTAGATTTGCCCCTACTGTGTAAAGAGTTTGTCATCTATCCTTACCAGATGTACTTAGCGCGGGTTCAGGGTGCAGATGCTATTTTGTTGATTGCAGCTATCCTGAGCGATCGAGATTTGCAATACTTCCTCAAAATTGCTAACAACCTGAAAATGGCAGTTTTGATTGAAGTCCATAGTTTGGCAGAACTTGACCGGGTGTTAGCCTTAGAAGGAGTCTCCTTAATAGGTATCAATAATCGCAATTTGGAAGATTTCTCTGTCGATCTGCAAACTACTTGCCAACTTTTGGCTGCAAGAGGTAGACAATTGCAAGAGAAAAATATCCTTGTTGTCAGCGAGTCAGGACTACACAACCCAGAAGATTTGAGTTTAGTGCTGACAGCAGGTGCATCTGCTGTACTCATTGGAGAATCTTTGGTAAAACAATCAGATCCCGGTGCTGCGATCGCTCGTATATTACCGAGGAATTTTTAAAATAAACACCCACCTGCCCTAAAAGGCGCAGGGCAACTGCACATAATAGTTAAGCAATTGGGCATACTATGCGTATACACGCAGCACTTTGCTATCAAATATCATCAATATCTTTGCCAAATCTTCATTGCTAATCAAACCAAAGCCATAAGCAACTAGTTATTTATTATGTAACAATTTATTAACAAGAAATAAACTGTAACTCATACAAAATCCCAAATATGAAATCAAAAGTTAACTTCATGGAGCAAATTCCTCTACCTTCGCCTATTCACTACGAACTTATACTTCAACTCTTAGAAAGACAAACTATGTTAGCAGTAAATGATAACCCAGATTTACGGCATCAGGTGAATCAGCTAATTATTACTCTCCGTAAAGCTGCTGTACAGCAAAAGCGACTAGAAGAAATTTGCGAGTTTTCCTCTGTAACTATCGATCACCGTTGGTCAATCAACCATCATAACGATAGCAAAGTTGTTGCCCCCGATTGAAAAAGATTGTCATCTTTATAAGATTTTAGTTCAGAGAAAGTTCATCTTGATTTAGACAAAACTGTAGATCGGTTAAAATAAAAAATTGATGAGATTCTCTCTCGAATTTGACGAAAGATGAAATACAACAGCATTGATGAACTCCTCAGAAATAATCAGGCTTGGGTTGCCGAAAAGCTAGCTCTAGATCCAACTTACTTTCAAGAATTATCTAACGGACAAACACCACCTTTTCTATACATTGGGTGTTCTGATAGTCGTCTGGCATTAACAAAATTTACCCGTACAGAACCAGGAGAGCTATTTGTACATCGTAATATTGCCAATCAAGTTTCTCTAACGGATATAAACTTTTTAGCCGTTTTAGAATACGCAATTTTACACCTGAAAGTGGAACACATTATCGTTTGTGGTCACTACGATTGCGGAGGAATTAAGGCAGCTTTAGAAGGGCGAACGATTGGAATTCTTGATAACTGGGTAAATCCAATTCGGGAACTGTATCTACAGAAACAAGAAGAAATTGATGCTTTGCCAACAAGAGAAGAACGTTTGAATCGCTTGGCAGAAATCAATGTTGTGGCGCAAGTGAAAAATATTTATCAAACTTCCATCATGCGTCAGGTACTCCATGAGCGAAAAGCGCCTATGGTTCATGGCTGGGTACTAGATATACACACTGGGTTAATCAAAGATTTAAACGTTTCAACTGTGCAATGGCAATTGCACATTTGCCCCTTGCTTTTAGAGTTTAGACTCTATGCCATGTTAACACATGAGAGTTAATTCGGTATTTTCAGCCACACCGAAGCGTGCATTATAGAGTTGATAAATCGTGTTTTTACAAATCTTATTTAGATATCGAGTTTTATTGGGCAGTGCTTACGTGTATTTAAAAAATAAAATAGTATTTTTAGAGTTTTTTGTTTATTAAAGTAATGTCAAGATCGGGTGATTACTGATAATAAAATCTAGCAATATAAGTTGGATTAAATGTCAGTGAAACTGAACATAAACAAGCATCAAATATTGACTTTTCTCTTTCAAGAGAAACTACAAACATTATAAGTATTAAGTAAACCTGATATTACAAATGAATATAGAACAGTAAATTTCCTAATATTTTTTATAGAGGCAATTCATGAATTGCCTCTATTAGAATTAGTAACACTGATATGGATACGCTTAACCTACTCCGACAAAAAATTATTTCTTCGCAATTATCCACACTGCATGAATAATTCCAGGAATGTAACCAAAAAGCGTCAAAAGTATATTAATCCAAAAGTCTATACCAAAACCTACTTGTAAAAAAACTCCCAAAGGTGGCACGAAAATGGCACACAGAATCCGAACTAAATCCATTTAAACCTCCTGTTTATCTCAGAAAAGACAGCTTGTTGGCAAACTGATTCACCACTGTTCAAGCATATTTGTACATTTCAAAGATAACATTTCCTCTCTTCATCTAGATCGCGGTTTATATACGGTAAACCGCACTCAAGATTAGCCACCGCTAATTTTGACTTTGTAACCTAGCTTGGTCAAAATCTCAAGAATTTTCTGTTTGTGTTCGCCCTGAATTTCAATTTCGTTATCTTTAAGTGTCCCGCCTGTCCCACACTGGGTTTTTAACTGCTTCACCAAATCTGCTAAGGTTTCCGGTTTGGCTTGAAAACCGCTAACGACTGTGACGGTTTTGCCTTTGCGTCCTTTGCGGGAAGCTTGTACTTTCAAGTTTTGTTGTTGTGGGGGTAGTTCTGGAATTGGTCTTTCTGTGGCGGCGGAGTTGTCGTTGCCAAATTCACGGTAGACAAAGCTTTTGTCAGAAGATTGAGAATTGGAAGAAGACATAAATGAATGTTTAAGAAAAATTTCAAAAGCAGTGGAAAGTTCTACGCAACTATTCTACTGGGATACAATTACTAGGCTAACATTATACTTCTATACATCATAACCAAACTGACGTAATACTTGAATTAATCTTTCCTTCAGTAGAAAGTAGATTGAAATGGTTAAACTGATTCCAGAAAATGGCTTGTATATATCTATAATTCAACCTAATTTTACTTAAACCATCTCAAACTCTAATTGATGACTCTTGAGAAAATCATGGGTGAAATGATCCACCATATTTGTATCAGCCAGTTCCAAATTATAAAAATCCACAGCTTCATGGTCAAAATGAGGGCCAGCGTGCCAAGTACCCTCATGTAGCTTGATAAAACAATTCCCCGGAATGCGGAAAGCAGCAATTTCTTCTAATGTTGGTTCACTCACATCATTATGAGGAGGACAAACTGCAATTAACCAATCCTTCCCTTCCAAAGAACCCAGACATTGAGTGCATTGCATATGGCGAGTAATTTTGTGGAACTTTCGTCCTATTTTCTCCAACCGCATAAGATAAAATCGTGGAATCCCGTTTTGCAGGTTTAACTGGGCATCTTCCCCATCGTAAGTTTTGCCATCAAGACTTGCAAAAATAACCTGTCCATAACGCCGAAAGTTTTCAGGAGTCACCCATTGCACTTGCAACTGTTGCACTGTCTTTGATGTGCTCATATCAAATCATTAAGAGAGATTATCTAAGTTTATTTTCGCCCATAATGACTGAATTTTACATAGTTATGATGGTGACTTCCTGAGTTTAAATGCCCTAAACTCTGAAAAAATA
Source organism: Nostoc sp. DedQUE04 (assembly GCF_034530995.1). Lineage (NCBI taxonomy): Bacteria > Bacillati > Cyanobacteriota > Cyanophyceae > Nostocales > Nostocaceae > Nostoc > Nostoc sp. DedQUE04. The sequence continues at coordinate 77,569 of NZ_JAVRCA010000002.1, forward strand.
ACCTCAGCTAGCTAGATAACTACGTACTTGTTCTTTTTGGCGCCGGAGGAGACTAAGAGCTTTTTGTTCTATTTGACGCACCCGTTCTCGACTAATACCCATGCGATCGCCAATCTGTGCTAAAGAAAGTTCATACCCATCCGTTAGACCAAAGCGCAGGGTTAATATTTCTCGCTGCTGGGGAGACAGCTTTGCCAATAAGTCTTGTAAGTCTTGGTGGAGAGATTCTTCAACGGCATAATCTTCGGGAGAAGGGCCATCATCCTCCAGTATGTCTTGCAATTCTGTATCTTGTTGTTCGCCAACTCGCGCCTCTAAAGAGAAGGGTTGACGAGCTAAGTACAAACACTCTCGAACTTGGCTAGGTGTCAAAGATAAGGCAGTGGCAATTTCAGCAGTAGTAGGAACGCGACCTAAGTGTTGAGATAATTCTCGCTGTACCCGTTTAATTTTGTTCAGTTTCTCAAAGACGTGGATAGGTAAACGAATTGTACGTCCTTGTTGAGCGATCGCCCGTGTAATTCCTTGACGAATCCACCAGTAAGCGTAGGTAGAAAACTTATAACCAAGGGCGGGATCGAATTTATCTACCCCTCGCTCTAAACCTAAAGTACCTTCTTGAATTAAATCCATAAATTCCAGATTACGGTGCTGGTATTTCTTTGCCACAGCTACCACTAACCGGAGATTAGCCTGAATCATTTTCTGCTTGGCCTGGTGTCCTAAATTTAGCTGTTGCTCTAGCACCTCCACACTTAACTCCACCCGATCTGCCCATTCTTGTAGCGTGGGTTCGTGGTTTAATTTGACAGCCAATTCTTCCTTAGCAGCTAATAAATTCATCATCTGCTGCACTTGTTGGGCAAAAATAACCTCTTGTTCGCGAGTCAACAAATCTACACGCCCGATCTCTTGCAGATAACTACGCACAATATCATCTGTAGATCGAGGCTTTTTATCTGCGGTTAAACTTTTTTTCTTCGTTTTTTGAACTTCGGTATGTGGAGATGTTAAGTTGCTCATGGTTATTTGCTCCTCTGTAACCTCATCAATTTATTGGTATCAAGTCTAGATATTCAGACCCACAGCCATTTCACACTGCTAATCATAGATATCTTGCAAAAGTACTTAACACCCCATCCTTTAATTTCCTTCCCACTTTTGGGGAAGGTAGACAAAGCTACGCTTTGGCGAGGTGGGTTTATTAGTTTGTAATTTATGCAAAAGGTCTAATCAATTTGCAACACTGATGAATTCTGGTCTATGATACATTACAAGTTAATTGTTGGAGATAATAAACCCAAAATCAACCTACCCCTTAATAATAACATCATCACCGATCACAAATCAAATACCTAAAGTATCATTAGCATATCCTTTGAAGTGATTACATTCCTCTCTCATTGATTTTTGCATATTTTAAAATACAATTAATAATTAAATTTAGTCTAGTTATCCAATGCGTTTACTGTAAAAGTAAAAAATCCTGAGCCACGATTCTATTTTCTAAGAGATAAATTATTAATACCAACTTTTAAAATATCACAAAAACTTTATTTCTTTAATTTTTCATAGTCTACTTATCAATCAATGTAATCTCATTAAATAAAAATTTATTAAGTATAAAATATCCATTTCTTAACTAGTTTTTTTTGTAATACAATCTAAGCATATCAAGCCAGATATATAGTGGGCGATCGCTAAACATGAAAGAACTTCTCCTGCTTCCCTCTTTAATAACCGCTTTCTTTAAGAATCTGGTCAAATACTTTAGTAATGAGGCATCTGGTGAAATTAATTATGCGGTATCCAGAACACTTGCACAGACTAGCACTGCTACATCTGTACATTCATTCTTACTCATATCTCTTTCCTGGGATTTAGGACGATCGAGAAGACGCAGATATCTGTGACAATTGCACTTATGTTATAATTTAACGCAGACATCTGTACTGGATGCGGTATAATCAACTTGATTACTTCTAGAGAAATTTTATGGACTAAAAGTGCTAACAGTGGTAACACTAACATCAAGGATGATACTTGGCAAGACAGTAACACCCGCGATCGCCCTAATTAATATCCTCTTGAAGCGAAAAGATTTTTGTGTAAGGGTATCTAGTTGATTGTTATGCAGCATAGCTTAAACAACAACATTCCCACTTTTTGGAGAAGTCGGAAATAGTCTAAAACTCCTAATGAAGGAATATCTTACAGCTTTCTCGCTTACTAGTTTCAACTTTTAGTTGCACAAAAGCACAGTTATGTATTTACATAGATGGTTGGCTGATTGCAAATATTTTTAGGAAAATGGTATGATATTAAAGTTTTAATCTAACTCTTCAACTATGACTTTAGTAGATATAGGCTAAGAAAAGCATTCACCTCATTGGCACATAACCCAACATTAACTATTTTTCCTGCAATTCTGAGAATATCTAATCCTTTACCATTATTGCGGTGGTCTGGATCGAGTATAGATACATATATTTCATGTATCCGACAATCTTTAGCGATCGCTAAAGCACATGCAGGTGTGCGTCCATGAAAAGAACAAGGTTCAAGAGTTACATACATTTTCAACGAGTTGAAAGCTTTGCCTTGAATCTGTTTAAGTGCGTCAGCTTCAGCATGGTGTTTTCCTGGTGCTTGCGTGTATCCTTGAGCTACGATCTCTTGGCCATCTACGATGGCACAGCCTACTGGTGGGTTCGGCAAACATTCCGGCAAAGCTTTTCTACTTTGAGCTAAAGCAGCCAGCATAAATATTTCATCCATATTTGAGCTTAAATTATCTAGATAAATCACATTACCAAGAATTAGCTATTTTTTGTTAAAAAAGTTCCCATATCAAAATTTAGTAACTGTCACACTAATACCAGAATCCAGTTTCGGAACCTTGAGATATTCAATTGGTTCAGTACTTGGAGTCTTGATTGGCTCCTGACATTGCTTAAAAAAAGCGCTTGGGTTATTGATGAACTCAAGCGGGTTAATTTTTTGGCATCCTCGCTCCTGCATTAGCGAAATTGATTCAGCAGTTTGTTTTGAATTATTAGTCTGTCCGAGAAAATTACTCCATGTAGTATTAATCGTAGCTGGTTCTGTCAATAAAACTCCAGCGCGATCGCGATCGCCTATTGTTATGGAAACATTTTCTTGATTAGCATAGGCACTCTGACTGAAAGTGAGTGCGCTAATCACAACGGCTAAGATAATAGAAGAGGATTTCATCATTCAATCTCTCAACATTTAATGTCAGTTTAATAATTACAATTGCCTAGATACAAAAACCAAGAAATAGCAGCCTAGCTTGAGTACCTTAGATTAACACAGGTAATAATAAATATAGGGAAATTTTATTAAAAATATAGTAAAATCTGACGGAAGTTTGCCTACGTTGAACAAGTTGTTTGAGCTATTTGTCTGCTTAATTGAGATAGTAGCTGGATTTTTGCTATTTTGTACTAGTCTGATGTAAACTAATTTTTTGCTCTAACCACGCTGTTATTTGATACTCCTTTGCTAGGCTACGTTAAATCTAAGCTGAAGCCAATTTACTTACTAGCCGTCTATATTTCATGCGTGTTACCATACAGGTACATTTATATTAAAAAATGTAATGTGTTTTTACATAAAGGCAAATTAAACTGATTGCGAACCTTTATAGGTTCAAGACTCAAATCATGCAATTTTATGATTGCTAGTCCTGTATTATTCCCAAAATTGACTATTATTTAGAGCAAGAATTAATTGTTAATTAAAGTTTTGAACTAGCTTATGTAAAGATTCATCCAGTCTTTATAAGTATGTGTTTTCACTGTCCAAAGTCTATCTCTGAAGTGCTTCCATTGTTTATAGAATGGCACAATCGCTCTATTCCTTACCCTGAACGAATTAACTCCTCTTGTCTTTTCAAAATCAGAAAACCGAGACTGAATATATTAGTATATTGTATAAATTTTTTGTAAAGATATAAAAATCAATGTTCTTACATAATATGATAGTGATTGTTAGCTTACTAATCAATACTTGTATTAGTAGTAAGACAAAACGAAATTAACCAAAATTAAGCCCTAAAAATGTAAAGTAACTAAATCAAGGATAAAATTGTGATTTATCCTGTTTTTGCTCTCACTATAATATCAATTTAAGTTAAAATTGCGGCTTACAAAAGTATATAGTTTACTTCAGATATTGAAGAAATCAGCAGCAATGTATTAACTAAGAATTAACGCAAATATTAATATCGCAAACTAGACTTCATTAGCACTGTAGTCAAAATTTTGAGAACAATTTTCTGTAAATAAATAGTCTTTTTATAAAAGTTTAGATATATTATGACGATGGAATCTTTACCAAGTTTTGAAGAAGTAAATATTCAGAAATACTTAGAAGTTATTCGACGGCGTTGGCTACCTCTAGTTGGAATTTTCACTATATCTGTTAGCCTTGGATGCTTGTATGCATTTTCACTAAAACCTTCATACAAGGCAGAAGGAAGTTTGATGATTAAAACAAATCGCTCTTCTTCACTCACAGGCTTACCAGATGACATAGGACGCCTAGAAGCTTTAAATGTGAACGACAATCCCCTGGAAACTCAGGTGAGAGTTATTGGATCGAATCCAGTAATTGAGAAAACGATTAATTCCCTCAATCTTAAAGATAGCCAAGGCAAACTGCTCTCGATTCCCGATTTGGCAAAACAACTAAAAATAGAAGGAATTAAAGGCACTGATGTTGTACAACTTTCTTATAAAGGTGGCGATCCAGAACTAGCTGCCAAAATCGTTAATGAAGTTATTGACAGTTATATCGATCTAAATATCAAGGCTAATCAGAATGAAGCGCGAACAGCCAAACAGGTTCTTGTAACGGAAGTACCTAAAGCTGAGGAAGTTGTCAGAAGAGCCGAATCAAAACTGCGGCTATTTAAAGAAACGAATAAAGTTGTTGTTTTGGAACAAGAAGCAGCCGCAGCAGTCGATACCATTTCTAAGTTAGGAAACCAAATTTCTCAAGCTTTAGCTCAACTAGATGATGTGAAGGGTCGTCTAGAACAGTTAAGCAGTGAAGCTCAGATAGATTCACGGCAAGGTGTAATCGAATCTGAATTGAGTCAAGCACCTGGAGTTCAGAAAGTGCTAGCCCAACTTCAAGAAACAGAAAGCCAACTTGCACTAGAGCGTACCCGTTTTTCACCTGAACACCCTACAATTACTAACTTAGAAGAAAAAGTCTTAGCTCTTAAGAACTTGTTAAAAGAGCGGACAGGACAAGTAGCTGGTGGAGCACAGATAACACAGGGAAGTTTACAGGTTGGACAACTGCGGCAAAGCCTAATTGCAGATATTACTCGTGCTCAGGCAGAACGTGTTGGTCTGGAGAGACAAATTGTCACACTCAAACAACAGCAAAATGCCTATATCAAACGAGCAAATAATTTGCCAAGGCTAGAACAAAGTCAACGAGAGCTAGAACGGAAACTGCAAGCAGCTCAAACGACTTACGAAACACTCTTAAAGAAACGCCAAGAGATTGATATTGCACAGAATCAAAAGATTCCTAATGCTCGTGTTATTTCCTATGCTTTAACCCCTGATAAAGCAGAAGGGCCTCGGAAAATGCTGTTTATTATTGGTGGAGCAGGAGTTGGTTTTTTCTTAGGTATCATTGTCGCCTTTACTTTAGATTTGATAGACCGCTCAGTGAAGACCGTCAAAGAAGCCAAAGAAGTCTTGAGATACAGTGTTTTGGGAGTGATTCCTACACAAGGTAGAAATGGTAAAGATCATTCTTCTATACCAGGACTGGATAGAGCCATTCCCAAAGTTATTGGCAGAGATATTCCTTACTTCCCTGTTGGTAATGCATATCAAATACTACAAGTGAACTTGAAGTTCCTCTGTTCTGATAAACCGCTCAAAAGCATTGTAATTACAAGTTCCGTTGCCAAAGAAGGAAAGTCTGACGTATCTGCAAATTTAGCTGTGACTATGGCTCAGGCGGGGCGTAGGGTGTTATTGGTGGATGCAGATATGCGTCATCCCATACAGCATCATATCTGGGGGCTAACAAATACAATGGGATTAAGTAATGTACTAATTAATCAAGCTTCTTTAGATACAGTTGTTCAGGAAGTCATGCCTAATCTGGAAGTTCTTACTTCTGGAGTTTTGCCTCCCAATCCAGTGGCAATGCTAGATTCTCAACGTATGGCAACATTAATTAGTAACTTTGGGAGAGATTACGATCTTGTAATTTTTGATACTCCTCCATTGTCAGGAATAGCAGATGCTGCTGTTTTAAGCACTTTGACTGACGGTATCTTATTAGTCGTTCGTCCTGGAGTGGTTGACTTGAACAGTGCAAATGCAGCTAAAGAGTTTTTAACTCAGTCAGGTCAGAAGGTATTAGGAATAGTCATCAATGGTGTGAATAATAAAAATGAACCTAATAATTATTTTTATGACACTAAAAAACGACAAATTGAACAAGATTTGGTATTTTCTAGCAGCTTAACTAAATTTCGCCAAGAGCGTTAAGTTTTTTTATAAATTGTGAAAGCTAGCATCACTACAACTATCTCAATCTAATTTTTTGACTATAGTAATAATGGATAAAACTAAAATTAAAACTTCTTGTTTAATTAATAATTACAATTATGCTGAATTTTTATTTGAGGCAATTGATAGCGCTTTAAATCAGACAGTCAAATTTGATGAAATTATCATTGTTGATGATGCATCTACAGATAATTCTGTGGAAATTATCAACAAATTTACTCAAGTAGCTAATGTTAAGGCTATTTTTAAAGAACAAAATCAAGGACAATTATCATCTTTTAATGAAGGTTTTTTAGCTGCTACTGGTGACATTCTATTTTTTTTAGATGCCGATGATATTTATGAACCTCAATATTTAGAAAACGCCCTAAATTTTTACAATAGACGCAGTGAATGTGATTTTGTATTTTGTGCGTATAAAAAATTTGGAGCAGTAGAAGGCATATTTCAAGACGATCTAGTTGATTTAGATTTGGGTTATTCAGTAATTAAAACTTTATATAATGGTGAATGGATTGGTTCTATAACTTCAACATTATCAATACGTAGAGAAATAGTCAGAAAATTTTTACCTATTCCAAATTTAGAAGATTGGCGTGTAAGGGCTGATGACTGTTTGGTATGGGGAGCTTCTTTGGTGGGGGCTAAAAAGTTTTATATGTCTAAACCTTTAGTAAAGTATAGAATACATGATAATAATAAATATCATAATAATACTTTTTTAAAGGTAGACAAAAACTATGAATACAAAAGATTCTGGAAACGTAATTCACTGTTTAATTACATTATGCAAAAAAACAATTTTAGCTCTCCATTATTTTTAGCTTTTACATCTATCAATGAGTTCCAAACAATACCATGCCCAAAATATAAAGATTTTGTTATTTACTTGAAAATAATATTTTTATTTGAGCATAGTTTGTATTGGAAAATCAAAGGCATTGTTTTCTTATTTAGCTATTTCTTTAAAATTTTGATCGATGGTAAATTAAAAACCTTGTAGGTGATAATAATGTGAGTTTTGGAATAAATAAACTTTATTTTGTATATGAGAATATTATAAATTTACATAAGCGAGATTGATAGGTATAAAAAACATCATATGATTAATTTATAAAAATAATGTTAAGCAAATTAAAAATTAAAAACTTATCGAAATTTAAATCTCGTTCTGGACTGCGTGCAATTATTGCTAATACAGGTTGGTTATTTGCTGATCGCATTCTACGTATGGGTGCAAGCTTAGTTGTAGGAGTATGGGTAGCACGTTATTTAGGAGTGCAACAGTATGGTCTATTTAACTATGCTTTAGCTTTTGTTGCCTTATTTAGCCCAATTTTTACTCTCGGACTAGACGATGTAGTAGTTCGCCATCTTGTTCGTCAATCATCAAATAAAGAGGAAATTTTAGGAACTACTTTTTGGCTAAAATTTTTGGGTGGAATTGCTTCTGTTTTATTGGCAGTTAGCACGATGTTTTTCTTAGGTGAGCATGAAACACTAAAGATATGGCTAGTGGCAATTTTAGGAATAGCAGGAGTTTTTAGGGCATCTGATACTATTGAACTGTGGTTTCAATCACGGATACAGTCGAAATACAGTGTAATAGCTAAAAACACAGCATTTCTACTAAATACTGTCATTAAAATCGCACTAATTTTAACAAAAGCACCATTGCTAGCTTTTGCTTTGGTAACATTAGCAGAATTTGCAATGAGTGCAATTGGTTTACTGATTGTTTACCAAGTCAAAGGATCTTCTTTGTGGTTATGGCGTTGGAGCATTGCGGTGGCCAAAACTCTTTTGAAAGAGAGTTTACCTCTAATTTTTTCGGGGTTCGCCATCATGATTTTTATGAGAATAGATCAGGTGATGTTAGGTCAAATGATCGGAGATAGTGAGGTTGGAGTTTATTCTGCTGCTGTGCGTATTTCTGAAATTTGGTATTTTATTCCAGGGGCTATTGTTTCTTCTGTTGCTCCGGCAATTTATGCAGCAAAAGAAAAATCAGAAAGTCTTTACTATCAGCGAATAGGACAATTATTCAGTCTAATGACATGTATATCTTTAGCAATTGCTCTTCCAATGTCCTTTTTATCTGACAAGATAATTATAGTGATGTTTGGAAGTGGATATGCAGATGCAGGAGCAATATTAGCAGTTCATATTTGGACTTCTTTGTTTGTATTTATGGGTCTTGCAACATCACCTTGGTTTATTGCTGAAGGTTTGAACCACGTTTCTTTAGGTAAAACTTTATTTGGAGCAATACTAAACATTATTCTCAATTTATTACTTATTCCTAAATATGCAGGACTTGGAGCTGCGATCGCAACAATAATATCTCAAGCTGCTGCTGCTTTTATATGCAACGCATTTGATTCCAGAACACAAAAACTTTTTAAGATTCAGGTGCGATCGCTTATTCATTTTTACAAATACTGATCGTTATTATTTAACTTTTATATGATGCAAACACCAGTAACTTTTATTATTTTTAAACGCCCCCAAATAACAGAAAAAGTTTTTGAAGCCATTCGCCAAGTAAAACCAACAAAACTTTTTGTAATTGCAGATGGGCCCCGCACTGACCGCGAAGGTGAGGCAGAAAAATGTGAAGCGACTAGGGCAATTATTGAGAAAGTTGATTGGGATTGTGAAGTAATAAAAAATTACTCTGATATTAACTTAGGTTGTGCAAAACGGGTATCAAGTGGTTTAGATTGGGTCTTTAATAATGTTGAAGAAACAATTATTTTAGAAGATGATTGTATCCCTCACCCAACTTTTTTTAGGTTTAGCGAGGAACTGCTGGAAAAATATAGAAATGATACCAGAATCGCCACAATTTCTGCTCAAAATCTTCAACTTGGACAAAAACGTACAAATTATAGTTACTATTTTTCTCGCTACAACCACTGCTGGGGTTGGGCAAGTTGGAGACGTGCTTGGCAACATTATGATTTGACTATCAAACTCTGGAAAGAGGTGCAAGCAGAAAACCTTTTACATGACATTCTTATAGATCAAAAAACGGTAAATTCTTGGCAACGAATATTTCAATCTGTTTATGACAATCCTACAGGTATAACCTGGGATTACCAATGGACGTTTGCTTGTTGGATGCAGGGAAGCTTAAGTATTATTCCCAATGTCAATTTAATCTCTAACGTTGGTGTTGGTGCAGACGCAACTCATTTCAATTCAAATCAAGAATTTTCTTTTATCAATATGCCCATGCAGGCGATGGAATTTGCCTTAAAGCATCCACCATTTATTGTCAGGAATGTAGAAGCAGATAAATTTATACAAAAAACAGTTTATAAAGCAAATGTATTAGATATTCTTAAAGAAGAAGTAAAGAAAAGATTGAATTATTCAACGATAAAAAATAGAGCAATTAAATTTCAGAAATGAAAATAAAACTAACAGAAAAAATATTAACTATTTTGCTACTACTAATTTCTGTAGGGGCATTAACAATACACCCTGCACAAGAAGTTTCAATGTCTACACTTGGAGGTGATAAGCTAGATACCTTGTTCAATATAGTTTCATATTTAATCCTATTTTATTTCCTAATTTTATACTGGAAAGGTTTTATTTATGTAATTATTAGAAGTCCACTACAGTTTTCATTACTAGCAATAGTTATATTTTCTCTTTTATGGTCAGAAGACCTAAGTTCTAGTCTCACTTATTTAAGAGGTCTAATCCGAATATATTTTCTTGCCATCTATTTAGCAATGCGTTATCCCCTTAAGGAACAAATTAAGCTGATAGCTTGGGCACTTGGGGTAGCTGCATCATTATCTATGCTATTTTCTGCATTCGTACCAGGTTATATTCACGAATCACCTGAGTTACTAGGTATGTGGAGTGGAATTTATGGTCATAAAAATGAATTAGGTTACATGATGGCTTGGAGTGCAGGAGTTTTTTTGCACCTGGCTCTTAGTGGTCATCGATATCGTTGGTTGATGTGGGCATTATGTGGGATATCTATATGTCTAATTATCCTTTCACGTTCAACAACATCTTTAACGATTTTATTGACAATGATATTACTTTTACCTGTCTATAGATCCCTGAAGAAAACTAATTATAAGTTACAAGTTATTACGATCACTTCAACTTTGATGTTGCTGATGATTTCTTCAATATTACTTCTCAATAATGCCGAAACTGTAGTTGGTACTTCTGGTAAAGACCTTACCTTCAATGGACGCTCTGATCTCTGGGAGCTAGTAATTTCTAAGATTTTGGAGAGACCTTGGTTAGGTTATGGATTTTCGGGATTTTGGACTAGTAATGCTGCATCCAAATTAAGAGCTACTTACGATTGGGCAAGTAACGCCCATAATGGTTTTTTAGAATTATTATTAGAATTGGGATTCTTAGGGTTTTTGACTTTTGCAGCAGGGTTTGTCCGGTTTTTCGTAATGGCACTGACTCGAATTATTTCTATCGCTAAAAAGCCAGAAGATTATTGGCCAATGCAGATGCTAATTATCATTGTCATAGTGAATTTTTCAGAAGCCAGATTATTAACTCCTAGCTGGAATTGGTTAATGTATATCACCACATCATTATCTTTGACTATTGAATCTCAACGAAATTATAAAAAGATTTTATTCAATTAGTTTTTATGACAATCAGAAATAGTTTTAGTGAATATTAAGTTAATAAAAATGAAAATTTTACATATTAGTACCCATGATATTAGTGGCGGTGCAGCTAGGGCTGCATATCGTTTACACACAGGTTTACAAAATATAGGACTACAGTCACAAATGTTAGTACAGGAAAAATCTAGTAATGATAAAACAATAGTTGCACCTAAAATTAGACTGTTTCAAGGCATCGCTAAGGCAAAGCTGACAGTTGAAAGTTTGCCATTAAAGCTTTATCGTCAAAAGAAAAATACCCCATTTTTTACTCAATGGTTGCCAGATAGAGTTATTCCTAAAGTTGCTCAGATTAATCCAGATATAATCAATCTGCATTGGATTAGCGGAGGTTTTATGCAAATAGAAACCTTTGCTAAACTGAAGCGCCCTTTAGTTTGGACTCTCCATGATATGTGGGGGTTTACTGGAGGATGTCACGTTACTGGAGAATGCGATCGCTACAAAGTATCCTGCGGGGCTTGTCCTCAACTCAACAGTGGTAATGAATGGGATTTATCCCGTTGGGTATGGCAACGCAAAGCAAAAGCTTGGAAAAATTTAAATTTAACCCTGGTTTCACCAAGTTCTTGGCTAGCAGAGTGCGCTTGTTCCAGTTCTTTATTCCAGAATTTGCGAATTGAGGTAATTCCTCACGGATTAGATACTCAAAAATATCGACCGATTAATCAATATTTTGCCCGCGAAGCACTCAATCTACCTCAAAATAAAAAGCTGATACTATTTGGAGCTATAGAAGCGACAAGCGATAAAAATAAAGGATTTCATTTGTTGCAACCAGCTTTACAAGAATTGAGTAAATCTGGCTGGAAAGATGACTTGGAAGTTGTGATTTTTGGAGCATCTCAACCCGAAAATCCACCTGAATTAGGCTTCAAAACCCACTATTTGGGACACTTACACGATGCTATATCTTTAGCAACTGTTTACTCAGCTGCTGATGTAATGCTTGTACCATCTCTTCAAGAATCTTTTGGACAGACAGCTTCAGAATCATTCGCTTGTGGTACTCCAGTTGTGGCGTTTAATTCTACTGGCTTAAAAGATATTGTCGATCATCAGCAGAACGGCTATTTGGCTAAACCTTATGAAGTTGAGGATTTTGCCAAAGGAATTACCTGGGTTCTTGAAAATGAACAGAGATTGCAAAAACTTTCATTTTATGCACGTGAGAAAGCCGAGCAAAAATTTACCCTGGAACTTCAAGCACGTCGTTATTCAGCCTTGTTTCAGGAAATATTGATGATAGCAAAGAAATCTTCATTGAGTAATTAATTTATTAAATCAATACTTCATACTATGTCAATACCTATAGCTTTTATAATTTGTACAGAACCTGGTCGTTTAGAAGGTCAATCTTTGATGCTTGCAGAAAGTATTCGTAAGTTCTGCGGCGAATTGAAAAATACACCTATATATAGTTTCCATCCTAGAGTAGGTGAACCGATTTTAAAGCAAACCCAACAAGCCTTTGAAGCATTGCAGGTGACTCATCAACAAATCCCGATAAATCGAGAATTCCATGAATATTATTTAGCTAATAAACCCCTAGTTTGTGCCTATGCAGAAGAAAATATCGATGCAGAAATATTGGTTTTTTTAGACAGTGACAAATGCTTTTTTTCTGAACCAAAAGAATTTTTATTGTCCGTAGATTGTAATGTGCGGATGCGTCCTGAGTATGGACAAGGAATTGGTTCTACAGGTTTGCAAGATCCTCAAGAATGGTATTGGCAAAAACTATATGAAGTACTGGGAGTAAAGCGTGAGGTATTTGTTGACACACCCATTGGTAATAAAAGAATCAGAGCCTACTGGAATTCTGGTTTGATTGCTGTAAGAAAAAGTGCGGGTATATTTAGAACTTGGAAAGAGAACTTTGAAAAAGTAATGCGCTTGGATATTACTCCTCCCCAGGGTATTTATTTTGTTGAGCAGTCTGTTTTGTCTGTAACTTTATGTGCCTTGGAAGAAAACGTTGAACATCTTCCCCCTAATTATAGTTATCCATTACCTTTACATAACCGTTTATCAAAAGAACTACAAATTAAACATTGGGATGATATTGTATCCATTCATTATTTCAACTTATTTTTTTATAACGATTGGCATGGACAAATAAAAAATTTGAAAAACTTTAATGTCAATTCAAAGAAATATCAATGGTTATCTGAAGAGGTTGTCAGACTTAATATGCCTCGTGTATCAGTTTGGCATAGATATTTGTTGGGAATCAGAAGAATGGAACAAAAACTAAAAAGCTTTAACTTAGATATTAATTTCAGTGGATGGATAGAAAACAGGGTGAAATTTTAAACTGACATCACGATATATGAAAGTTAAAATTTTGATAATTGAGATTATGAATAAAATCCATCCAAAACGTATCTAAATTTATTATTTAGATTAACTCTTTTTGTACATATTATTATCAGGAAAATGAGATGAAGAAAGCGAATATAGCTGTAATTATGACATGTTATAACAGACGGAATACAACTCTTGCCTGTCTAAATGCTTTATATCAGCAAAAAAATTGTTGTGATGTTTATTTAACCGATGATGGGAGTTCTGATGGGACTACAGAGGCTGTTAAAGCAGAATATCCAGAAGTACAAATTCTTCAAGGTAATGGCAATTTATTTTGGGTGGGAGGAATGCATCTAGCTTTTAGTGAGGCAATCAAATATCAATACGATTATTATCTGTGGTTGAATGATGACACATTTTTGGAAGCCAATGCTGTGAGTAAACTATTACAGGTTCATCAAAATTTGACAGAACTTGGTTATCGAGACTCAATTGTAGTTGGTTCAACTAAAGACTCAATTACAGGAAAAGCAACCTATGGAGGAGCGGTAAAATCTAAAAAGTGGTATTCTAACAAATTTGAATTTTTAGAACCAAGCTCCGTTATCCAACAATGCGATGCTATGTATGGTAACTGCGTGCTAATTCCTAAAAGTGTTGCTGCCAAAGTTGGTAATATTGATACAGCTTTTGTTCATAGTTTAGGAGATTTAGATTATGCTCTAAGAGCGCGTAAATTGGGTTGTAAAATATGGGTAGCTCCTGGGTATATTGGTACTTGCACTAAAAATTCTATCCGCAATAGTTGGGCAGATACCAATTTAAATCTCTTAGAACGCTTGAAAAAAGTACTACAAATCAAAGCTTTTCCATTGAAATCATGGACTATATTTTGTAGCAGACACTCTGGGCCATTCTGGATATTGTACTGGTTCTTACCCTATATTAGAGCAATTATTGGTTACAAAAATTTAGCAACTTCTCCGACATTTTCTGAGGATATTAATCAAAGTAACTCAGAAGCTTAATAATTGCACGATAGTTATTGATGGATGCTATTTAGAGAAATTATAACTATCTTAATCATTTGAGAAATGTAATTTAAAATTATAAAACAATCAACAATTATTTTATGGGTAAACGCTTACTGATTGTTTCAACCCTCGATTCTAGTCAGCCATTTGGTGCATTTACTAGACCTTTTTATCTAGGACAATATCTTACTAAGGATTTTGATGTTTTTCAGCTAGGTTTAGATTGTTCATCTGTTAATTATGCACCTTCTTTTTCTACTGGATCGAGAAGCTTGAAGTCATATATTCAATCCATAGAAAAGTGCATCGACGAGTTTTGTCCAGACATTGTGTATGCTCAAGAAACACTACCTGGATTGGCTGCTTTAATTTCACTAAAGCTTAGAAAACACAGTAGCTCCTCTCTTGTCTTAGATTTTCATACATTTTCGCCTTATGAATACTGGATGCGCTTGTTTTCAGTTGCCAATCCTTTCAAAGAGTTTGCACAATGTATTAAGACATATATTGCTCAGGGAATTTTAATATTTTCTGGTAGTCCAATTATTGCAGCAGGTGAATCAATTCCTAAACTAATTTCCCAATGGTATGGAAAAACTCCACAACAAATTTATTCTATCGGGAATGGAGTTACTGAAGACTTACTCAATACTGAAGTTTTTCCAGATAAAGACCCCTATCAGGCATTCAGACCAGCTAAAATAGTCGTTATCATTGCTCCCAAAACATTTCAATTTCCAACTAATGATATGTCTGTATCAATGGCTATTGAGGTTGCTAAATACCTTGAAAATTATCAGGAAAAAGTACATTTTGTTGTCATTGGTAGGGATAGTAGCGATATTTCAGAACCAATACCCTCTAATATTTCTTTTTTAGGCTTTTTACCTAAAAGGGAAGATTTTATCGCCCATTTGAAATATGCAGATATTGCTTTATTGCCATTTTCAAAACAAGCAGTAGCAGGTGGCGCTCGCAATAAAGCACTAGATTATTTCGCTAGTAGAAAATTAGTTGTATCAACGCCAGAAGGTTTGCGAGGTTTAGAAGAATTTCGCCACTTGGAACATCTGTTAGTAACAGGATACTCTAGCGAAGAAGTCGCTAACACAATACTGGATGCTGTTTCAAATATTGATAAATATCAATCACTTGTAGATACAGCATATAGTTTAATTACCGAAAAGTATTCGTGGAATGCAAAAGCACAAAATATCGCAGACATCCTTCTAAGGATAAGTGCTTTTTAGTTATATTCAAAAAATAATTTTTAACTAAAAAACTGAGATATTTCAATATTTAAGTACTTTTGTATTGAAATATTCCTGATTGATTTTACAATACTTACCTTGACTTTGAGATAACATCTCATATTTATCAAAAGAAAAATAAGATATGAAAAAGCGATTTTCTTATAAAATTATTGGTGCTCAAGTAGATGCACTGTCTATCCTTGACTTAAATTCATTGATTAAAGAATCTATTGATCGAGATGAAAAATGGATTATTGCTAATCACAACTTACATAGTCTTTATCTCTTCCATAACGATCTAAAAATGCAAGCTTTTTATTCCAAGGCAGAATATACCCATATTGATAGTATGCCTTTGGTGTTTATTGGAAAGCTATTGGGTTTTCCAATTAAACGCGAACAAAGAGTAACCTATGCTGACTGGGTATGTCCTCTAATGGCAGAAGCTGCTACTAAAGGCTGGCGTGTATTCTATTTAGGTTCAAAGCCAGGAGTTGCTGAAACAGCAGCAAATATTTTATGCCAGAAATTTCCTGGTTTACAGATTGCTTGCGCTCATGGCTATATTGATATAGATAAAGATAGTCAAGAAAATCTCGCCACTGTAGCTGCAATTAATGCTTACAAACCTCATATATTAATGGTGGGAATGGGTATGCCACGCCAAGAGTATTGGATTTACGAAAATCTTGAACATCTTCATACCAATACTATTTTGACTAGTGGAGCCTGTATGGACTATATAGCAGGAGCAATACCTACTCCTCCTCGCTGGATGGGAAAGGTGGGATTAGAATGGTTGTATCGCTTGTTGTCTGAACCGAAAAGACTTTGGAGACGTTACTTACTAGAGCCTTGGTTTGTTGGCACATTATTTTTACGAGAAATTTGGAGTATCTCAAGTAAACGAAAAAAAAATAACCTCCTGGTATTTATAAGTACGAAATTTCAAAAGTTCGTAGCTTGATCGAGTCTCTTAGACTCTTACCAGTAGGTCGCTCAATTTGTCACGAATTTATGAAATGTTGTACTAAGGTTTAATGATTAATTAGTCAGGAAGCCTTATTCAACTTTCATAATCGTGAATAACTAAAAATATTTGCATTTATTTTGTTTAGAATAATACTTAAAAATCCTATAGCAGTTCCCGGCATAATGAGGTACATTTTCAAAGCTACTAAGCTTGGTAAACAAGATTTGGGTGTACCTCAGTTGCTGAGGAAATACTATGTTTATGCCTAAGTGGAGTATTAAGTTGATTCCTGAAAAGCCTGGGCTATAGCATCGCGAGCTGGTTTAGATTGCAGGTTCTCATCGAAGGGAAGCGGACGCAGAAATTTCCAGAGACTTGGATTGTTTCTAAAGGTTTTTCTTGGCATCCATTCAGGGTGACGTATCCAGGTATGACGGTCGGTAAGTCCCCATGTAATCACAGTATCGACTTGATTCTCAAAGCACAGGTCAAGATATCGCTTGTAACTATCGGCTACCATTTGGTCTAGGCTTTTGATACTATCGGGTAGCGGGGTATCAATGATAATATCTAATTCTGTAATTATTGGTTTCACTTCAAGATCGTTAAGCCGTTTTAAGACCGAATTAAGTCCTTTCTCGTCAAAAGGATATGCAGTAGAAAACCATAGATGTGATTGGAGACCTGCCCCATCAATTTTTACGCCACTATTCTTCAGATATTCGACCATTTTTAAGAAACGATCTGATTTCCATGTAGCGCCTTCGATGCCGAAATCGTTTAGGTAAAATTTCTTGCTGTTATCAACTGAAGCGGCAATTAAAAATAAGTCTCGAATCAATTCTGGTTTTACCCCTTTACGCAAACCGATTGTTGCATTATCAGTTTCATTTTCACTATCAGCAATAATTTCATTGGCAATATCCCATGACTTTAAAACGGGACTATTGCGATAATGCCCCATGACTCCTTTGACATGGCGTTCGATCATCTTAAGTGTAGGAGGGTATGTTGCCCAGTCTGGTCTTCCCATATGCCAGAAAAGAGTATGCCCGTGCAATTCTATCTTATGTTTTTGGCAGAAATTAGCGATCGCATCTGCTGATTCAAAGGTAAATTGTCCTGGCTGTGGTTCAGTGGCGTCCCATTTTAATTCACCATTCGGTGTCACAATCGAACATTCACGAGCCATGAGGTCCGCGTAATCCTTATCTTTGAGCAAAAATTCACTAGAAATTGCTGCACCATAACGCTTTCCTTTGGCGGCAGCTAATTGCCGAAGGGGAGAATTTAAATTTTTACTTGTATAATCTGCTGCAATAGCATTCGTGTTTTGGTCTTGTTTTTGGTTATCCTTTTGTAAAAACCCCATAGTTAATAAGGCAGAAAGGGTTGTGTATCCTGCTCTCCTTAAAAAATTTCTCCGATAAGTCATAAATTACACTTAATAAAAAATCCATTAATTATTATTTTACCGTATAAAAATATATTGATTCTTATTTGACCATTCTACCTCCAGAATTTACGGAGTTTTTCCAAATCAAATCATAGTTTCATACTTAAGTGGCAAAGATGAAAATTGAGAAATATTACATCTAGGGCAAAACTAGATTAAACTATAACGCATGTTCGATTTAGATCGAAAGTTATGGGGTGATGAAACAATTGATTTTATGGAACAATGTGCGTTATTAGGCAAAATGCTTACGGCATATTTGCCGCAACATAGGGTAATAGTGAAGAGTTAGATTTGATAACTAAATAACAAAATATTTATCTCTAACAATTATTAATTATTTGATATTTATTGATGGCTAATAATTTGTTTATCCGCGATTAACTCAGTAGATAAAAAATTTAGAGAGAGTAAAAAAGATTGTTTAAAAGCTATCAAAAAAGCTTTCAATAAAGGGTTAGTTGCATTAGTAATTGCAGCTACTGCTATTACGGGTGGAATTATTGTTTATGGGATTTCTCAGTTTGGGTTAGTTGGTCAACCTGAGAAATCTCAGCCAGTAGAAACCACGCCCAAAAGTCAAAAAGTGGCTGCGTTAGGACGACTAGAACCGGAGGCTGAGGTAATTAGCTTGTTTGCACCCTTGGCATTGGATGGCGATCGGGTTAAAGCCGGACAGGTGGTAGCAATTTTAGATGCACGCGAGCGATCGCTTGCAAACTGCTGTACTACAAGCCCAACAACAAGTCAGAGTTGCTCAAGCTAAACTCGCTCAAGTGCAAGCTGGAGCAAAAGCAGGAGAAATTCAGGCCCAGCAGGCAAGTGTTGAACGTCTCCAGGCCCAATCCCAAGGAGACAGAATAGCGCGAAGCTAGCTAAAGAACAAGGATGTACGATTTTGCTAGTTACCCACGACAATCGATCCTCGATATTGCCGATCGCATCATTTATATTATATGGAAGATGGTCAACTGAAGACTGGCAGCAAGTAATACCAATTCGTAGTTCGTCAAACTTACTTAAGAATGGCTGTTTAGAAGTCATTTATAAAGTCAAAGTCAAGATAAAATTGAATTTAGTAAGCAAAATACCTAATTGCTTTCTCAAAATACTTAAATGCTTTATCAAAATGCTTAAATGCTTGCTCATTTCAGTAGATTCAGCAAGTAAAAAGGCATATTGCTTTATCAAAATGCTTAAATGCTTTCTCATTTCGGTAGATTCAGCAAGCAAAAAGGCATATTACTTTCTCAAAGTGCTTAAATGCTTTCTCATTTCAGTACATCGCGCATTCATTTTGGCGTATCGTTGAGCCATTAGCTAGCGATGTCTACGACGGGCTACGCCTACACCTTCAATTCATTCAGCAAGAATCCTGCAACGGCTGACTGTACTAATATAGTTGTGTAAATTAGGTTTCTAACTCTTGTGATGTCAACTCAGTTTTCATGGACTAAACAGTGGTATCCTATTATTCCTTTAAGCTACTTAGATAATTTGAATCCCACTCCTATCACTCTTCTGGGGAAAAAATTGGTGATTTGGAGAGACAAAAATCAAAAGTGGATAGTAATGGATGATGTTTGTCCTCATAAGTTGGTGCGACTATCTATGGGAAGCGTCACTGAAGATGGAAACTTAATGTGTAGACATCACGGTTGGTGTTTTGATGGTGAAGGTAAATGCACTAAAATTCCCATGTTGGCTGGTAGCCAAGCAGAAGTAACTGCTTGTGATAGTTTCAGGTCAAGAGTTACAACATATCCTACACAAATTATCCAAGAATTGCTTTGGGTATGGGCAGATGATAGTTCAACAGCCTTTGAGGATTGTAATTCAAAGCAGCCAGCTACCATCCCTGCATCAGAACTAGATATATCTTCCTCCTCCTGGCAGATGACAGAAGTTCCGGTTGGTTACACTGTGTCTGTTGAAAGTACTTTTGATCCTTCTCATGCAGAATTTCTTCATGAAGGAATAGGTCTTTTTTCACCTAAAACAGCTGTGCCTATGGAATATTTTGAATCTGTTGGAGAAATATCTGCTCAAGAAGGTTTTACTCTCAAACATCAAGGCTACAATCTCTTCAACAAAGATATGGAGGCGATACGAAAGTTTACTCCACCCTGTTCTAATACTACTATATATCGTTACCCCAACGGCAAAACTAATATTTTTCAGTTGTATTTTGTTCCTACACAACCAGGTTATTGTAAGTATATTGGCAAGTCGATTTCTGATGGAAGTGCAGTTAAAAGAAATTTTTGGTTTAAGATTCTCCCAAAGGATTTACAAACTGGGTTACAGCACTTATCCACATACAAGCTAAGTGACCAAGATTTATCAGCTATGCATTCGCAGGAAGTGAATCAGTCATCATTAGATAAAAAATGGCAAAAGGCATACTTTATGCCTTCTCCTTCTGACGTAGGTATTATAACTTTCAGAAAATGGCTAGATGAATTTGCTGGAGGTAGTCCTTCATGGCAAGGATGCCAAGAAGGCAGTATTAAACAATTGAATGATGAACAACTATATGACCGATGGCATAGACATACAAAGCATTGCCCAAGTTGTCGTAATTCTGTGGTTTTTCTAGAAAAGGTACAAACCTTTAGTAATATTGGCATTCTGGTATTTGCACTATTAACACTAGTTTTTGTTTCAATAGGTGTGAACGTAAGTCTAGTGATTATATCAACAATAATTGCATTCTTGAGTTATTTTTTATCAGATAAATCTAACAATATCAAACAACTTTTTTTTAGTAGTATTCCCCAGAGAGGTTTACCTTTGGTTAAACTTTATGGCAGCAATAAGAAAATCTATGAATAAGGAATCGCCTCAGTTCATCAGCCATATTGTTTCAAGTTTACGGTCAATTGAGGGAATTACAGCGATCGCATTGGGTGGTTCACGGGCACGAGGCAACCATACCCTAAAGTCAGATGTAGATTTGGGGATTTATTACAATCCAGAAAAACCACCCGATTTAATTGCTCTAAATCGCCTCGCCTGTGAGCTTGATGATAACCATCGCGTAAATTTGATTACTGCGATCGGGGGATGGGGAAAGTGGATTAACGGTGGTGGTTGGCTTGTGGTAGAAGGTGTAGGTGTGGATTTTCTCTATCGCGATTTGGCGAAGGTCAATCGTGTGATTGATGATTGCCATAACGGACGCATTACTATTGATTATCAACCAGGACATCCTCATGGGTTTGTGTCCTCTATTTATATGGGGGAAATTGCTCTTTGTCAGCCACTTTACGACCCTGATGGTGTTTTAGAAGCTTTGAAGGTAAAAACAAAACTGTATCCAGTTGGGCTGAAACAGGCAACTATTGATACTTTCGCCTGGGAAATAAGTTTTTCGCTGTTGGTCGCAAAAAAGGCGATCGCACGCGATGATGTTGTTTACGCAGCAGGTTGTTGTTTCCGCAGTGTGGCGTGTATGAATCAGGTTTTATTCGCGCTCAATGAAGATTACCTGTTGAATGAAAAAGGGGCAATCGCAGTTGCTAATAGGTTTGCTATTTGCCCGCAGAACTATCAACAACGGCTTGAGCGAGCGTTTGCACTTTTAGCTGCCGATGCAAAATCAATAACTGAAGCGATCGCGATTCTTGAAGCGATTGAGGATGATTTGAGTCAATGGTATGGAAATCGGCGATTAGTAATGTAATATTCCCGTCCCTATACCCCACAAAAAAGAATAAATCATCTAAAAGTCTTTGAAAACAAAGACTTTTGTCATTGAGTACATTATTAATACATATTAATAGATGCAGTATTGCAGATGAGATATTAATAGATGCAGTATTGATTGAAAGTTAATTTAAGAGCCTAAAGGTATCAACAAACTATGCTTTAAACACGGAGTAAATCCTACCGTGAAATTTTTAATGCAAATAATACACTTACTTTCTAGTACTGGCTATTTCTGATTCTTATATTCACGTGTTCTGAATAATGCAGCTTAAAGGCGGGGACAAAAATCATATTATGAACAAAACCTTTGCAACCATCGACGGGAATGAGGCTGTTGCCCGTGTTGCTTACAAATTAAATGAAGTGATTGCTATTTATCCCATCACCCCCTCTTCAGCAATGGGTGAATGGGCAGATGCTTGGTCAGCAGAAGGTCGTCCCAACCTCTGGGGTACTATTCCTAGCGTCGTGCAGATGCAGAGCGAAGGGGGAGCGGCTGGTGCTGTACATGGGGCTTTGCAAACAGGTTCTCTGAGTACCACCTTCACGGCATCTCAGGGATTATTGTTGATGATACCCAACTTCTACAAAATTGCTGGTGAGTTGACTAGCGCCGTGGTTCACGTTGCCGCCCGCTCTTTGGCTACTCATGCTTTATCAATTTTTGGCGACCATAGCGACGTAATGGCAGCCCGCGCGACTGGCTTTGCCCTGCTGTGTTCCGCTTCGGTGCAGGAAAGTCAAGATTTTGCTCTTATTGCTCATGCTGCTACTTTAGAGGCGCGAGTCTCCTTTATGCATTTCTTTGATGGCTTCCGCACATCACATGAAGTGCAGAAAGTCAAACTGCTCTCAGATGATGATTTGCGATCGCTCATCCACGATAACTTAATACTCGCTCACCGCAGCCGCGCCCTCACCCCAGATCGTCCAGTATTGCGCGGGACTGCCCAAAACCCCGATGTCTACTTCCAAGGACGTGAAGGTGCTAACCCTTATTACAACGCTTGTCCAGAAATTGTCCAGCGGATCATGGATGAATTTGGAGAACGCACGGGAAGGCATTATCAAATTTATGAATATTACGGCGCTAACGATGCCGAGCGCGTTATCGTTCTGATGGGTTCAGGTTGTGAAACCGTCCATGAAACAGTAGATTACCTGAACGCCCGTGGTGAAAAACTTGGTGTAGTGAAAGTGCGACTTTACCGCCCCTTTGATATCCAAAGGTTTGTTGCAGTGTTACCAACTAGTGTACAAGCGATCGCAGTTCTCGACCGCACCAAAGAAGCAGGTAGCGCTGGGGAACCTTTGTATTTAGATGTAGTGGCTGCTATTCATGAGGCGTGGGGAGATAAAAGAGCAGGGGGAGCAGGGGAGGCAGGGGGAGAAAATACTTGCTCATCCCCTAAAATTATTGGTGGTCGTTACGGTCTTTCTTCTAAGGAATTTACTCCGGCGATGGTGAAGGGCATTTTTGACAATCTTGCTCAAGCTAAACCGAAAAATCACTTTACGATTGGGATTAATGACGACGTTAGTCATACTTCTTTGAGCTTTGACCCTAATTTCTCTACAGAATCGGATAATGTTGTTCGGGCAATGTTCTATGGGTTAGGTGCTGATGGTACTGTTGGCGCTAATAAAAATTCTATTAAGATTATTGGTGAAGAAACCGATAATTACGCCCAAGGCTACTTTGTCTACGATTCCAAGAAATCTGGCTCGATGACCGTCTCTCACCTCCGCTTCGGTAAAGAGCCAATTCGTTCCACCTACTTAATTGACCAAGCCAACTTTATTGGTTGTCATCACTGGGGATTTCTGGAACGCATAGATATTTTGAAGGCTGCTATTCCTGGGGCAACTTTGCTGCTTAACAGTCCTTATGATGCGGATACCGTTTGGGAATATCTGCCGCTAAAGGTGCAGCAGCAAATTATCGATAAGCATTTGAAATTATATGTGATTAATGCTAGCCAAGTTGCCCGTGACAGTGGTATGGGTGGCAGAATTAACACCATTATGCAGGTATGCTTCTTTGCTTTAGCGGGTGTCTTGCCGCAAGAAGAAGCGATCGCTAAAATCAAACAAGCGATTGACAAGACTTATGGTAAAAAAGGTGCAGAAGTTGTCCGTATGAACCTGCAAGCTGTAGACAACACCTTAGACAACTTGCATAAAGTAGATATCCCACAAACAATCCACATTTCTAACTCCTCACTTCTAACTCCTAACTCCTCACTTAACTCCGCTCCCGAATTTGTGCGAGAAGTTCTGGGCAAAATCATGATTTGGGAAGGTGATGACTTACCTGTTAGCAGACTACCATTTGATGGTACTTTTCCTGTAGGTACTGCCAAGTGGGAAAAACGTAACGTTGCCGAAGAGATACCTGTATGGGAACCGGATGTCTGCGTTCAATGCGGTAAGTGCGTTATGGTTTGTCCCCATAGTGCCATCCGTGCCAAAGCTTATCAAGCGGATGAGTTAATTAATGCACCAGCAACCTTTAAATCAACTGGTGCAAAAGATAAAGACTTTGCCAATCAAAAATTTACCATTCAAGTTGCTCCAGAAGACTGCACGGGATGTACGATTTGTGTAAATATTTGCCCTGCTAAAGATAAATCTGAGCCATCGCTGAAAGCAATTAACATGGCAAAGCAGTTGCCTTTACAAGAGCAAGAGCGGAAGAACTGGGATTTCTTCTTGAGTTTACCTAATCCTGACAGGCGATCGCTAAAATTAAACCAGATTCGCCAGCAACAACTGCAAGAACCTTTATTTGAATTCTCTGGTGCTTGTGCAGGTTGTGGTGAAACACCTTACTTAAAATTATTAACACAATTGTTTGGCGATCGCGCCGTCATTGCCAATGCAACAGGTTGTTCTTCAATATATGGTGGGAATCTTCCTACAACTCCTTGGACAATTAACGCCCAAGGACGCGGCCCCGCGTGGTCTAATAACCTATTTGAAGATAACGCCGAATTCGGTTTTGGCTTTCGTCTTTCCCTCGACAAACAAGCTGAGTTTGCGGCACAATTGTTGCAACAATTGGGAAGTGGGGAAATAGTTTCTGAGGATTTAGTTCAATCTATTCTCAAAGCTGAACAAAAATCTGAGGCTGATATTTGGGAACAGCGTGAAAGAATAGAACTGTTGCAGCAGAAGTTAGATGAAATCGTAACTTTCGATCCTAATCTCAAATCTAAAATCCAAAATCTCAAATCCCTTGCAGACTACTTGGTGAGAAAAAGCGTCTGGATTGTTGGCGGTGATGGTTGGGCTTATGATATCGATTTTGGCGGTATCGATCATGTAATTGCTAGTGGTCGAAATGTCAATATCTTGGTGATGGATACAGAAGTGTATTCCAATACAGGCGGTCAATCTTCTAAAGCGACGCCAAAAGCCGCAGTTGCCAAATATGCCGCCAGTGGTAAGCCAGCACCAAAAAAAGACTTAGGGATGATTGCCATGACCTACGGAAATGTCTACGTAGCGAGTGTAGCGCTTGGTGCTCGAGACGAACATACCCTGAAAGCATTTTTAGAAGCAGAAGCTTATAATGGCCCATCAATAATTATTGCTTACAGCCATTGCATTGCCCACGGCATTAATATGACCACAGGAATGAATCATCAGAAAACTCTGGTAGAATCAGGTCGTTGGTTGCTGTATCGGCATAATCCAGAGTTGCTTAACCAGGGTAAAAATCCTTTGCAATTGGATATGCGCTCGCCTACGCAATCTGTAGAACATTCGATGTATCAAGAAAATCGCTTCAAGATGCTCACCAAGAGTAAACCCGACGTTGCCAAACACTTATTAGAACAAGCCCAAGCTGAAGTAGATACACGTTGGCAAACGTACCAATATCTGGCAAAACGCGATATTCTCTGAATATTAACCCTAATTTTAGTTATAAAAATTGCGACTTAACTAACTCAAGTCGCAATTTTCGTTATAAAAACCCATTTTTTTTGTTACAAACATCAGAATTTTCGTTACAAAAAACCATTTTGGTTACTAAATTCATTATTTTTGTGACAAACATTAAAATTTTCGTTATAAAAAAACCATTTTGGTTACTAAATTCATTATTTTCGTGACAAACATCAGAGTTTTCGTTACAAAAGCACCATTTTAGCTACTCAAATCGTTATTTTCGTTACTAACGCTATGGTTTAAGGTGTGTTGAACCCAAACTTTAGTCAACAAACGCGCAAATGTTGGGTTTCATTCCTCAACACAATCTATAAAAAGAGTGCAATGTCTACGATGGACTGTGACGCTCGAATGCAAGAGCCTGTTGCAAACCAGACTCACTAACGCAACTCTTGGAGACGCTGCGTGTAGCTTGTTTCCCCGTAGGGATACGCTATCGGTGACGCAAAAACTTTATATAGCACTTCCTAAAATTCACTATAACTTTATCAAAATCACACCCAGCTTCTTGACAATGCTTAGATATTTATAAGAGTATTTAAGTGATTTAACGGTTATCAAAGTAATTTTTGCTTGCAAAGTCAGATCGGTTAACTAGCTGACACCAAAAGAGCACTATCAATACAATTCGTAATTGTAATATTGTAATTCGTGATTAAATTTTATAATTACGAATTACAAATTATTCAATTACTGCGATCGGTCGGATGTGGCAGCAGAGAGGCATCAAAGAGGGTAAGCGGGGAAATATTAATAGATAGCTCAATTTTAGAAGAGAGCAGGTGCGATCGCCCAATCTACAACGCAGTAACAAATTGACAATTTAATGGCAGTGCGGTAAAGGCTGGAAGAGCAAATTAGATTAGGATTTTCGTAAAAAATTCTGACCAAGCAGCTTGGTACTCAGCCTCATAGTACAGATTGGTGTAAATGAGCCACCCTTATAAAATGTCTAAAATCCTTATGCAATGGGAATTACGAATTACCCGTTCATGCAGCGTCTTGTAGAGAAGCGGTACAAGTGTCTTTGCTAATGACCAAGGACAAATAACTTATAAAAACTAAACTGGAGACATGATGGCAAATTCAACTTTTAACCTTTTAAATCTCAACGCCACTCAGGGCTTTGCTATTAACGACATCAATAAAGGTGACAGTGCACGAAGTTCTGTCAGCAATGCGGGAGACATAAATGGCGACGGCATCGACGATGTGATTATCGGGGTATTCCTTGCTTCCCCCAACGGCTTATACAGTTCAGGGCAGAGCTACGTGGTGTTTGGCAGCAAAGGCGGTT
Organism: Nostoc sp. DedQUE04; assembly: GCF_034530995.1. Classification (NCBI taxonomy): domain Bacteria; kingdom Bacillati; phylum Cyanobacteriota; class Cyanophyceae; order Nostocales; family Nostocaceae; genus Nostoc; species Nostoc sp. DedQUE04. Next base: position 104,814 of record NZ_JAVRCA010000002.1, read on the forward strand.
TTGATGACGAATTCAGCCTTTCCTCCCTCAACGGCACCAATGGCTTTACTATCAACGGCATCAATGAAGGTGACTTATTAGGCTCTGTCAGTAATGCCGGAGACATCAACGGCGACGGCATCGACGATGTGATTATTGGTGCACGCTCTGCTGACCCGAACGGCTCCAATTCAGGGCAGAGCTACGTGGTGTTTGGCAGCAAGTCTGGTTTTGATGCCCAATTTAACCTCTCTACCCTCAACGGAACTAATGGCTTTACTATCAACGGCATCAATGAAGGTGACTTCTCAGGCTGGTCTGTCAGCAGTGCCGGAGACATCAACGATGACGGCATCGACGACCTGATTATCGGGGCAGGCTATGCTGACCCTAACGGCTCTAATTCAGGGCAGAGCTACGTGGTGTTTGGCAGCAAGAACGGTTTTGATGCCCAATTCAACCTCTCAACCCTCAATGGCACTAATGGCTTTGCCATCAACGGCATCGAAGAAAATGACTTCTCAGGCTGGTCTGTCAGCAGTGCCGGAGACATCAACGGTGACGGCATCGACGACCTGATTATCGGGGCATTCCTTGCTCACCCCAACGGCTTCGGTTCAGGGCAGAGCTACGTGGTGTTTGGCAGCAAGAACGGTTTTGATGCCCAATTTAACCTCTCCACGCTCAACGGCACTAATGGCTTTATTATCAACGGCATCAATCAAGAAGACCGTTTAGGCTCGTCTGTCAGTAGTGCGGGAGATATCAACGGCGACGGCATCGACGACTTGATTATCGGGGCACCAGATGCCAGGCCCAACGGCAATTACTCAGGGCAGAGCTACGTGGTGTTTGGTAGCAAAGGCGGTTTTGATGCTCAATTCAACCTCTCTACCCTCAACGGCATTAATGGCTTTACTATCAACGGCACTAATATAACTTACTACTCAGGCTCGTCTGTCAGCAGCGCGGGAGACATCAACGGCAACGGCATCGACGACCTGATTATCGGGGGAGGATTGGGTTTAGGGGAGAGCTACGTAGTGTTTGGTAGCAAGGACGGTTTTCGTCCCCAACTCGACCTCTCCACCCTCAACGGCACTAATGGCTTTACCATCAAAAGCGCCACAGGTAGCTTATTTAGCTCCGCTGTCAGCAGCAGTGCGGGAGATATCAACAGTGACGGCATCGACGACCTGATTGTCAGCACACTATATGGCGACTTCAGCGGACCTTTTTATAACTCATTGCAGAACACCTACGTGGCGTTTGGCAACCGCGCTCCCGTTCTTGACCTCAACGGCAATTCAGAGGGAATTGATTTTAGCACTACCTTTAGCGGTACTCCCGTCTCCATCCTCGATCGCAATTTCACCCTAAGTGACAATAATACTACTACCTTAGCTGGTGTCACCATTACCATTACTAATCTTTTTAATGGCGCAGCCGAAAGTCTTAATGCCACTGCTATTGGTAACATCACTTCTACCTACAACCCCACCACGGGCACTCTCACCCTGAGCGGCACAGATACCATTGACAATTACCGACAAGTTCTTAACAGCCTTACCTACAATAATACTGCTGCCGCTACTGCTAACACTACAATTGAGTTTGTCGTTAATGACGGGCAAGGTTTTAGTAATACCAGTGCAGTAGCAACTACCACCTTGGGTATTGTCCAGAAATTCATCACGGGAACTAAGAGTGCAGATATCCTCATCGGCACACTCAACAACAACATTATCGATGGAAAAGCTAGTAACGATATCCTCACAGGTAACGGTGGTCAAGATAAATTTATCTTTCTCCCTGGCGATGGTATCGACACCATCACCGATTTTGGCGGCATTGGCAAAGGCACAAATCCTTCATCAGGGGTGATTTCTCAAGTTGACACGCTGAACTTTACAGGATTGGGATTAACTGCTAGAAATCTGCAATTAACTCAAAATGGTAACAATCTAGAAGTCACTTTTGAAGATATCGCCAACACCAAAGTCATCCTGCAAGACTTTCAACTAGAATACTTGGATAATTTACCAGTATTAGGTAGCAGAGCTGCGATCGGCAATATCCTGTTTGATGGACAGACTAACATCACTGACAGTTTTGATGTCTTCGATGCCAACTCCACTCAAACTAACTTGTTTAATAAGAATACGGTGACATTCCTCAATGACCTTAACAATAACATCACAGGTTTTGACGATTCCAATGATGTGATTAATGGTCAGGGAGGTGATGATATCATCAACGGCAAGGGTGGCAACGATTTGCTACGAGGCGGCGCTGGTAATGATACCCTCATTGGTAATGATGATACCCTCATTAGTGGTGAAGACTATGATACTCTCGTTGGCGGTGCAGGTGCTGATAGATTTGTGTACAAAAAGGATTTTTCCCAACTTTCTCCTTCTACTCTTGTAGTAAATACCATTAGTGACTTTAATAGTTCTGAAGGTGACAAGATTGTACTGGATATAACTTTCTTTAATGCCATTACCTCTGTTGCGGGAAATGGTTTTAGTAATACCAGTGATTTTCAAGTCACTAATTTAGCAGGCACTAGCACGGCGAAAATTGTCTATGACGCTGTGAGTGGGCAGTTGTTTTACAACCAAAATGGCAGTGCGGCTGGTTTTGGCAGTGGTGGTCTATTTGCAACTCTAACTGGTGCGCCAACTCTCACTGCATCAGATTTTGTCTTGCAAGTGTAGTTTGTCCAAAACACGAAACTACTAGCTCGGAATTTTGAAATTGAATCCTTTACTAATACCAATTCAATTAATGATTGCAACACATTTTTGGGTAAAGACGCGACGCCAGTCGCTACAACGGGGAGCCACTGCGGTCTTCTCCCAAGGGGAGACGCCAAGGGCGATGGGGTTTCCCCAAGTGGAGCAAGTGGCGTGGGAACCCCCGCAACGCGCTGGCTTATGAATCGCGTCTCTACAAATGGTCTATTTGTTGCATTCTTTTTTCCAATTGGTATAATAACTCTCGGCTATTTAGATAGACGAGTCATTTCAAACAATTGTTGGGCATTACTTCCTAGAAAAGCATCGAAAAGTACCTGCTTTCCAGATTCCATTTCTACTAGATAGCGCTGGGCAATTTCATAATAGGCGTAAGTCCAAGGAATCTGAATTTCTGCACCACTGTTATCATCTAATACTGTCACTATTTCGGTGACTGCTTGAGTCGCAGTTTGCCGCAAACCACAAGCAATATTTCCCTCTATCTCTGCTTTCATTGGTACACCCAGGTTAGCTAAAGCACTGGCGGTGGTATCAATATCTGGATATTCTGGGGTATTCTGTCCATTAACGTAACCTGTAAAGTGGTTGACAGCATATCCATGCAGCAACACCCAAGCCCCATACTGAGTAACCTGATTCACTTCTTCGACAACAGAACGCTGGGGAGGTAGCCAAGGACGGGTGAAGACTTGTTGGAGTTGTTTGGCGATAATTTCCAAGTCCGCGTCTTTTTGTAGAAGAGTAAGGGGGGAGATGAGTTTGTCTGGGATTGAAGATACTGTTTTAGAGATGAGTTGGGCAATATTGCTAGGCAATTCCTCGACAATCAACTCGCTGATAAACAGCTTGGGTAAATTAAATTCCTCTTGCTGCGGATGATGATAATGACGGGCGTACAAATGAGTTTGAGCAAAAATATACTCTCCAGCCGCCACATAACCCAAAGCTTCTGCAAGTTGTGCGAGGTAGTCAATTCCTAAGTTAAGTTTACCTTGTGGAGTATCTACTAATAAACGCAATGACCGAAAGGCGATGTGGTCGTTGGCGACAGTCCCACCCGCAGCAGTAATCATTTGCTGGTAGGTACGGGCATGATTTACCCTAGCGCTGTATTCTTGCCAAAGTAATTTCCATAAATTAAGGGCTATTTTATTTGTCATTTGTCATTTGTCACTTGTCATTTGTCATTTGTCATTTGTCGTTGGACATTAAGCACTGGTTATTTCTTTTTGTTCTTCCTAATATTTTAAGAGCTTAAAATCTCGCTGATAATCTGAAGGGCAGTTTGAATTTGGTTGCTGTCGATAACTAAAGGTGGACAGAAACGAATTGCTGCTTTACCGCAACCTAGCAATAATAAACCGCGTAAAAAAGCTTCTTGAATAATGCGATCGCGCAATTTATAATCGAGATTACCCTGTTCATCCAATAAATCTACCGCTACCATCAAACCTTTACCTCGTGGTGGTGATACTCTGGGAAATCTTTGATGCAATTGGGTAAGACTAGCTTGTAAGAATTCTCCCATCTGGGTAGCGTTGGTCATTAAACCACTTTCCAACAATCGCAATGTGGCAATACCAGCAGCACAAGCTACGGGATTACCGCCAAATGTAGTAGCGTGAGAACCAGGAGGCCAAGTCATTAACTCTGGTCTAGCAAGTATCGCTCCTAAGGGCATACCACTGGCGATACCTTTAGCAGTAGTAATGATATCAGGCATCACATTCCAATGCTCGATCGCAAATAAGCGACCAGTCCGCCCCATCCCTGCTTGTACTTCATCCACTACCATCAGAATACTGTAGCGATCGCATATCTCCCGAATTCGCTGCAAGAAACCATCTTCAGGTACGATATACCCACCTTCTCCTTGAATCGGTTCGACGACGATCGCCGCTACTTCTTGCGGTGGTAAAATCGTTGTAAATAGCTGTTGTTCTAAATAATCTAAGCTAGCGTGAGTGCCATAAGGGATATGAGTTACCCCAGGAACTAAAGGCCCAAACTTAGCTCGCTGCACTACTTTGGAACCAGTCAGAGACATCGCTCCATAAGTGCGTCCGTGAAATGCACCTAAGAAGGCTACGATTAGCGATCGCTTGGTGTAATATCGAGCTAGTTTGATGGCTCCTTCGTTCGATTCTGCCCCGGAATTGCTGAAAAATATCTTTGCAGGAAACCCAGCATTACCCTGTGGGTGGGGAAAGGGAGCGCGAATTGCTAATTGTTCCGCTAGTTCCACCATCGGCTCATAATAAAAATCTGTCCCTGACATGTGCAGCAGCCGCGCCGACTGTTCTTGAATTGCCTTGACGACTTCCGGGTGAGCGTGTCCGGTGGCGGTAACGGCAATACCTGCGGTCATATCCAGAAATACATTGCCATCCACATCTTCTACCATACAGCCCTGACCGCGAGATACAACTAACGGGTAATCGCGGGTATAAGAAGGAGAAGTTACGGCGCGATCGCGTTGTACAATTGCTTGAGCGCGAGGCCCAGGTAAGGAAGTTACTAAACGGGGTATAAGAGGTAAATTTAGGTTAATAGGAATACTTAACATAATTTTTTCTATTTTTTAAAGATTACTGATGATTAAACGCTAAAGCTTGATTGCTGACAGTAGCATTTGATTCTATTACTGTAAGAATTACGCATTTACCGAAAAAGCTTTATAGTAAAGATTTTCGTATTTTGTAAGACTTTGCCCGTGTTTATAACACAACTTCTGCGATCGCGTCATATTACATTTTTTGAAGCAAGCATAACAGTTGTACAAGCTACAGAACATTTGTTGAGAGAACCTGTATTACATCCACAGGAGAATTGCTATATGCAAAAATTAATACAAGTCTCTGAGATAATCAACCAATGACTTGGGCATTTGGACAAAAGTTACACCGCGATCGGTATGAAATTAAGCAACAGTTAGGACAGGGGAACTTCGCTATTACTTATCTTGCTGAGGATCGGGATGGCAAGAATGTTCTGATTAAAACATTGGATTCCAATTTGCTCAATCAATTAAGTAACGAAGACCGCGATCGCTTAAAATCAGGTTTTGCAGATGAATCCCGTAAACTAGCAATATGCAAACATCCGAATATTGTTCAAGTCATTGATACCTTCGAGGAAGGTGATTTAAAATGCATGGTCATGGAGTATATTCAAGGAGATAATTTAGCCAATATTGTCCAACCGCGAGGATTTCTCCCAGCAAAAGAGGCTCTAGATTACATCCAACAAATTGGGAAAGCACTCATTGCAGTTCATAAACAAGGATTTTTACATCGAAATGTGAAACCAGAAAATATCATTTTGCGGTCGGGTACGCATCAGGTTGTTTTGATAAACTTCGACTTAGCACGAAGATTCGTTGATAACCCAGTATCAAGTCGCGGTAACTTAGTTGACAAATTTACACCAATTGAACTGTATTCCAACTCTCCTAGACAACAGGCGCGGCGTAAACCTTGGACTGATATTTATTCTCTTGCGGCAACTTTATATTTTTTATTAACAGGAAAACTGCCAGAAAGTGCAATTGAGCGCCAAGATAACAATAAGCGTTTAATTCCACCTAACGAATTGAATGATAAGATTAGCGATCGCGTCAATCAAGCGATTCTCCACGCAATGGAACTACAACCCGACAACCGTCCCGAAACAGTAGAACACTGGTTAAAAGAATTGGGTTTAAACACAGCAAGTCTTTCTCTTCCCAAACTTCTTTGGAAACAGCCTTTATGGGCACGGATATTAGAACTTATGAGTGTATTAGCATTATTTGCAGCCTTGATATCAGGAATCAAAGATGGCACAGACTTATTCAAAGATTGGTTTCCAGGCAAACCAGCACCCCCGACACAACAAACCCCATCGTCTTCCACTCAACCACAAAATAGGTAGTAGGCCACGTCTACGCAAAAGTTAGTTTTGAAGTCACATTTGTTGCTTTTGCGACTCCAAAAGTTAGTTTTAAAGTCGCATTTGTTGCTTTTGCGACTCCAAAAGTTAGTTTTAATGTCACATTTGTTGCTTTTGCGACTCCAAAAGTTAGTTTTAATGTCACATTTGTTGCTTT
>NZ_JAVRCA010000002.1:111741-270099 GCF_034530995.1 Nostoc sp. DedQUE04
TGCGGCTGCAATAGTTATTTTAGCAATAGCCAGAAAACCTCAATCTTCGTCTCTGCGCCTCTGCGTGAGCTATCCTTCTAATTCACCAACGTCAACTACCATAACTCACAAAAAGCGTGTCAGAATCAACATTAGCCATCAATAAATGTGGGTATATGTTCTGGCAAAACGGACAGCTAATACATAACGGCAAATACAAAATAGAAAAACAGTTGGGTGGTGGCGGTTTTGCAGTTACCTACCAAGCAATGCATACTAAGCTAAACCGTCGAGTCGTCATCAAAACCCCCAACATCAGCATCCAACGAGATCCAGATTATCCCAAATATGTTGAACGCTTCAAAAAAGAAGCACAGATGCTAGCAATGTGTTGTACAGACTCACATCCCCATATTGTGCAAGTATTCGACTTTTTTGTTGAAGAAGATGGTCGCTACTGCTTAGAGATGCAATATATAGCAGGCGAGAGTTTATGGGAATACGTGCAACGCCAAGGGAAATTACCCGAAACTGAAGCTGTAAGATACATCCGCCAAATAGGTTTAGCTTTGGTAGAGGTACATAAAAAAGGAGTCTTTCATCTCGATGTCACTCCCCCCAATATTATGCTCAACTTTAATTCAGAGATTCCTAACTCAGGCAAAGCAGTATTAATTGACTTTGGTATTGCCAGCGATATGTCCCCACCGAGTACATTGTCTAGGTCTTTTGGTAACAGGGTATTTGCGCCCTATGAGTTAACACGCAAAGGGATTCGTAACTCCACAGTTGATATCTACTGCTTGGCTGGATCATTGTACTATGCCATCACTGGACAACGCCCCACCAATTCCTTTGACCGCAAGTATGAGCAAGAGGAATTAGTATCACCAAAGCAACTTGTCCCCAGTCTTAATGATGCTGTAAATGAAGCGATTCTGCAAGGCATGGCATTAGAGGCAAAAGATCGACCTCAGACAATGGAAGAGTGGTTGAATTTTCTCTCCTCCTCGCAAGCTAATCTAACAGAAGTGATATTAGCTTCAGATGTGGGGGTAAATTACCAAAATCTAGAAAATTTACTCAAAGCGGGTCAATGGAAAGCAGCAAACCAAGAAACCACCAGAGTCATGCTGAAAGTAGCCAAAAGAGAACAGCAAGGCTGGCTTAATTATGAATCCATTGAAAATTTTCCCTGCACAGATTTACGCACAATTGACCAATTGTGGGTAAAATACAGCAATGGTCATTTTGGCTTTAGCGTACAAAAACGCATTTGGCTAGAATACGGTGGCAATGTAAATTATCAAACGGAGTGTCTTTTGGGCGATCGCTTAGGCTGGCGCAATAATGAAGGCTGGTTAGAAGAATATGAATACAACTATTCGCTAGACTCTACCCAGGGGCATCTCCCTGTTGTCTTCGATTTCGCCGTTCGATTCTGGATCTCAGAAGGTCAGGGATTGGCACTTCATACTTCTTCTCTACTTCTTCTCTCGCGTCCAGACTTGTAAATTGTAATGTATAAAGGTTTACGAGATTTGTAAAACTTTGTGAACAAGATATATTCCACGAAGCCTTGCGGGTTCTAGCTTTTCGTTACCTGGCACTGTTTAAATAAGCGAGGTACTCAGGCGCACGCTTTGCAAACACAAAAAGCCGCAATCAATATTAGATTAGGATATAAATTCAATACCCAGTTTTTCAACCATGTAAATACAGGGGTAATAATGACTATTAAAGAACAAATTAACCAAGAACTAGAAAAATTACCTGAACCCTTATTGCAGGAAATTTTAGACTTTGTGCAATCTTTGCAAGCCAAACATGAAAAAAATAGTATATCTTCAGATACCCAACCCGATCAAATGCTTATAACAGAGCATACCTTAACAGGTTCTACTGCTGAAGATTTATTAGAATTTATCGGCATTTGGGAAGGTTCAGATATTAAAGAATGCCTGCAACTAGTTCATGACAGTCGCATACCTCTAGAATTGTAATTATGTATCTATTGGATACTAATCACTGTTCCTTTTTGATGGAAGGGATGCCTAGTGTTGTGAATCACTTGCGATCGCTTGGTCAGGTACAATTAGCAACTAGCGACTTTTGCAAGAAGTCTATCCCCTATCCCCTCTATGGGAACCACCAACTTCCTCTATCGCTGTAAAACTGAAATCGTGCAAAGCCAAGAAATTGACCGTGAGATTTTTCACCCACAGGGAATGCAGTAACACCCAATAAGTAAACACCAGAAAAACTGGGATTACTTATAGGGCGGAGGGCGATGGTAATTGTCTGTCCTGGAGTTACAGGTGGATCGAAGATTACAGAAACCGTGCGTGTCTTGCGCTCGTTTATGACTGAAGCTAGTTGCAGTTGCGTTTCTTTACGATCGCGTGTGCCGACAAATGCACGGGTATCATCAAGATTGTAGCGGATGTATTCTGACCCCTCTTTTTGAGCGATCGTTACCTTCTGGAGAGCTTCTCCAGCATTTTCCGGCACATTGATGGTGAAATAGTAAGTTGCGCTCAAAACATTAACATCTTTGTAAGTAGTTGTCGCGTTAACAAGTGTTGGCGGTTGGACAAAATAGACTAGGCCATCTCTAAGCTGCACAGCTTGAGCCACCGGCAGCGTAACTTCTCCAATGCCTATTGCTAACGAGAGTGTTATTCCAAACAAATTTGTAAGGCGCATAATTCAGATATAAAAAAACGCACTTATTCTCATTCTAGTTCCTTGGGAATCAATGACTGAGGAACGATCGAAGCTTGTTTTTCCCCAACAGAAGATTTTGTATACCACCAAGCCCAAGCAATTAAAACGGCTTGCAACGGAAGTCTAACTACGTGTACCCAAGGTGAGTTTGGTATATGTTCAATCTTAATCAGATTAGCCGCCATGTAAATATTCGCTGGGTAAACAGCAATAAAAAGAGCAAGAAGTCCCCAAGCAGCAGCTTGACTTACAGGCGGAACTAATAACCCGATGCCACCCAAAATTTCATAAAAGCCACTGAGATAAACTAATCCTAAAGGGTAAGGTAGTTGTGGCGGCACAATTTTGACATATTCTTGTGGAACAAGAAAGTGTGTTACTCCAACCACAATGATGGATATAGCAAGGATGACACGTAATGTTTCCTTGTGCTTATTCATGGTTTTTGCCTCTTTATATACTTGCCCTATTACTTCAGTTTGACTGATGGATGTTAATCTGCATTGAGTCAATAGGAGTAAAAATCGACAAAATTTTCCCAAGTACTTACCAAAACAATGCTGAGTAAAAAAGCAATAATTGCACTCAGCACGGGCTAAACCTAGCTATCCGCTAACGGAACTCACAACTGGGCTACTCCTGAAAAAAGTGATTGCAACTATAAATAAAACTGATGCACCGGACTGTACTAAAGGATTTATTAACTATGCTACGGCTCGGTTAGTAAAGCAAAACAACATTTTTATCCAAAATTTTCTTAACTACGCTTGCATTTTTTACTACTCTTATATTAGTATAACTACGACAGCACAAAACAATCATATTTGCTGTTCAAAAATACTTTTGCCAAAATAGCCTAAGACAAGCGCTTGCTTGAATATGAGGCAGAAACTAGAATCTGCACTCAGACTTACACGACAGTTAAAACTACTTCTGTAAAACCATACAGAACAGAATTTTCTTGACGGAATTTTTTGTTACATGGTAAAAAGAAGCATTTATTATCTTAGGTTTGTTCGATGTCAAGCCTTGTAATTTGGCAAAGGTATTGTTAATTGTGCGTAATTTTTTCCAAATCAAATTGGATTGCTATAGATTCACTTTGACTAAACAATCAAAACTTTGGAGGAAAACAATGACAGCTACAACAACCACTAATGCTAATAATCTATACAATGTACAAAATCAGTGGGGTGGTGCATCTGCTCCGTGGAATCCTGGTGGAGTATGGGTAATTGGAGCTAGAGCAGATCAGCGCATTGTCGAACTCAAAGTTTCATCAAGTGACAACGGCAAAACACTTAATGGAACTACGACCTATGCTGGTGAAGGCCCCATCGGTTTTAAGGCTACCTTAACTGGAAGCGACAATTACAACGTAGAAAACCAGTGGGGAGGCTCATCTGCTCCGTGGAATCCTGGCGGGACTTGGGTACTTGGCGCTCGCGGAAATCAAAATGTTGTTGCGATCGATATTACATCCAGCGACGGCGGTAAAACCCTGACTGGAACTATCACTTATGCTGGTGAAGGCCCCATCGGTTTTAAGAGTGCTGCTGTTGATGGCCGTGTCTATAATGTGGAAAACCAATGGGGAGGCTCATCTGCTCCGTGGAATCCTGGTGGGACTTGGGTACTTGGCTCTCGATCGAATCAAAATGTTGTTGCGATCGATATTACATCGAACGATGGCGGTAAAACCCTGACTGGAACTATCACATATTCTGGTGAAGGCCCCATCGGCTTTAAAGGTAACATTGTTGGCAGCAACAACTACACAGTAGAAAACCAGTGGGGTGGTAATACAGCACCCTGGAATCCTGGTGGGACTTGGATAATCGGTAGTCGTGTGGGACAGAATGTAGTAGCGCTCAATGTCACATCTAATGATGGTGGGAAGACCCTAACTGGAACCACGACATATTCTGGTGAAGGCCCTATCGGCTTCCGATCGCACCAAATCTAAAAAGGCGATCGCCCTATATAGGTTTTGGTTAAGTAGGTACTGAACCGCACCCCTAACCCCCTGCTCGCTGTTTCGTGGCAGGGGGTTATGATGTAACTATAGGGTAACTCAGCACTCAGCACAGGCTAAACCTTAGCTATCCGCTAACAACACTCCTGAAGCTAAATCTAATTTTTCTCGAACTATTCTCTCATCTCTAAAGCCGACCAACACAGCTGTTCCATCTTTGATGAAAAGTGGACGTTTGAGCAGCATCGCATCGTGAGTGAATGCATCAACCCACTGTTCATCAGCCCAAGTCTTCTTTTCATCTCCTAAAGCGCGGTAGGATTGACCAGAGGTGTTTCGCATGGGAGCAAAACCCAAAGACTTTACCCAGTTTTGAATCATCTCACGAGTCGGCGGAGTATCTTTGGTGTTGATAAATTCATGGTCAATGTTGTTGTGTTGGAGCCACGTCAAAGCTTTTTTGCAAGTGCTGCAATTGGGAATTCCGTAGACTTGAATAGACATAAAATAATTAAGCAACAATCTCCATATATGACATAGTAGGTAGAACTTCTGCCATCAATGCTCTTGTCGTAGAATCTCTATGGCATAAATTTAAGAGTAGCGATCGCTTTTAGCAATCGGTAATTCCAAGTATGGAACTGGTTGATCCATAATTCGAGGGTTCTAAAATACCAAGGAGTAGTTTTACTAACGCTTTATCCATAAAAAATATGAGCGATGCCTTTAACCGACTTGCACCCTTCATCCAAGAATATATTTATCATCACCAGTGGACTGAATTACGACCAGTTCAAATTGCCGCTTGTCAAGTTATATTTGACACTGATGCTCACTTGCTAGTTACTGCTGCAACTGCTGCTGGGAAAACAGAAGCAGCTTTTCTGCCAGTTTTGACTCTATTACATACCAACCCTGTTGCCACAATTGGTGCATTATATATTAGTCCAATCAAAGCTTTAATTAACGATCAATTTGAGCGTCTTAATGACTTACTAAAAGAAGTAGATATTCCAGTTTGGCACTGGCATGGCGATGTTTCCCAAACTAGAAAAAACAAGCTTTTAAAGAATCCTCAAGGTATTCTGCAAATTACTCCAGAATCTCTGGAAAGTTTGCTAATTAATAAAACTAACGACTTACTCCGCTTATTTGGTGATTTAAAATTTATCATCATTGATGAAATTCACGCCTTTATGGGTTCAGAACGCGGTTGTCAAATTATTTGCCAATTACAACGTTTAGCAAACTTGACGCAAAAACAACCGCGTCGTATTGGTTTATCGGCAACTCTTGGGGATTACTCAATAGCAGAAAATTGGCTGCGATCGGGAACAGATAAGCCAGTAATTACACCAAAAATTGATGGTATAAAACGCCAGATAAAACTAGCTGTAGAACATTTTTATATTACTGATGAAGTAGATGAATCAGAGGCGACAGCAGATGAACAATATATTTTCAACCTCAGCAAGTCTCGCAAATGCCTGATATTTGCTAATAATCGCACACGTACGGAATCTGTAATTGCATCTTTGCGACAAATTGCCACAGAACAAGGACTACCAGATATATATCATGTGCATCATGGAAGTATATCTGCTAGCTTACGGCAAGCTGCTGAAAATGCGATGCGTGAACCCAACAATCCAGCCGTTACCGCCGCCACTCTGACTCTAGAATTAGGCATAGATATCGGTCATTTAGAGCGAGTGATTCAGTTAGAATCACCCTTGTCTGTAGCTAGCTTTTTACAACGCTTGGGACGAAGTGGTAGAAGAGGAGAAGCTGCTGATATGCGTTTTGTCTGCGCTGAAGATAAACCATTAGCAGAAGCTTCTCTACCAGAACAAATACCCTGGCAACTTTTGCAATGTATTGCTATTATTCAACTTTATTTAGAGGAACAATGGATTGAACCAATTAGACCAATTAAATATCCTTTGAGTTTGCTTTATCACCAAACCATGAGTATTTTAACAGCAGCAGGGGAAATTTCAGCTAATGCTCTAGCTAAACAAATTTTTAGTCTACCCCCCTTTAATGCTCTTTTAAAAGAAGATTTTCAATTATTACTACGCTATTTAATTGATATTGGTCATATTCAGCAGACTGAACAAGGTAAATTAATCCTGGATTTGGCAGGAGAAAAGGTGGTGAGAAAATTTCAGTTTTATGCTGTCTTTGCTGAACAGCAAGAATATATTGTTAAGCAAGGTACAACAGAAATTGGCAGTATTGTCACACCGCTTCCTGTTGGCAATCAATTTGCTTTAGCTGGCAGAAGTTGGGAAGTCGTAGAAGTTGACTTCAAGAAGAAGGCTATTTTTGTTAAACAAGCTGAGGGTAAATCTAGTATTTATTGGCGTGGTGGTGGTGGGACTATTCATACCAAAGTTTTGCAACGAATGCAGCAAGTATTATTTGAGAATATCCAGTATAGTTACTTACAAAAAAATGCTTGGAAACGGTTATGTCAAGTTCGCCAAATGGCGCAGCAAGTTGGATTAGATAAGCAGAATATTTTGCAATTAGAAAAAGGTAAATGCTGTATTTTTCCTTGGATGGGTACGGTTGCTTATCGCACCTTAGAAAGATTACTCAACTCATCCTGTCGCGAATCGTTGGAAATTACAAGTATTGGCGGAGTAAATCCCTATTATTTGACAATTAAATTAGGCAAGGATAAATTTAAATATCTTTATCGTGAAATTACTTCATTATGTGAACAAAGAATTATTCCAGAAGATTTAGTCAGTAGCTCAGAAGCACCGGAAATTCAAAAATATGATGGTTTTATTCCTCATTCACTTTTACGAAAAGCTTTTGCTACTGATTATTTGGATATGAATGAACTCAAAAAACAAGTGGCATTGTGGGAAGAATAAAAATATAATTCGGAACTCTTTAAAAGTAGCTATTTTTTAATTAACTTTTGGAGCGATCGCAAATCATAAATTTAATATTTTCCAAGTCTTCAAAAGCTGATATCCAGCGATAAATAACACCAATGATGCCACAACAACTAAAAGATTCACTGACGTAAACGCATTACCAGTAAAGATTTCAATTTTGGGATTCTCTGGCTTACCTTTGAATGAGTATTTTTAAATTGGAATTTGAATCCAGAATTCTGTGCCTTTTCCTGGTTCTGATAGACAATTTAAAATTCCACCATGTTTTTCTACTATAATTTGGTAGCTAATTGACAATCCTAGACCTGTTCCCTTACCTACCTGTTTTGTGGTGAAAAATGGATCGAATAACCGCTTTTTAATATCTTCTACCATTCCTAATCCGTTATCAGCAATTCGGATGACAACAAATTTACTCTCTAAAATTTCAGTACGAATTACAATTTGCGGTTTATGATTTGTTTTTATCTTAACCATTGACTCTTCTAAAGCATCGATCGCATTAGTTAAAATATTCATAAACACTTGATTTAACTGGCCAGCATAACAATCAACTAGAGGCAAATTACCATATTCTTTAATTATAGATATATCCAAGCCAATTCCGTTGTTTTTCCAACGGTGATGCAAAATTAATAAAGTATTTTCAATTCCTTCATGAATGTCAACTAATTTTTTATCTGCTTCATCATGGCGAGAAAAATTTCGCAATCCTAAAACAATTTCACGAATACGATTAGTACCCATGTTCATCGATGATAGAAGTTGAGAAAGGTCACTAGTAAGGAATTCCAAATCAATTTTTTTAGCGAAATTTTCAATTTCTACTTCCGGATGGGGATAATGTTGCTGATAAAGGTGCAAAAGAGTTAACATCTCTTGAAAGTATTCATTCGCAAAGGTTAAGTTACCATGAATAAAATTAACTGGATTGTTGATTTCATGAGCAACTCCAGCGACTAATTGCCCTAAACTAGACATTTTTTCATTTTGGATCAGTTGAGATTGAGTTTGTTGCAATTTATGCAAGGTTTCGGTGAGTTTTTCAGCTTGGGTTTGAGCTTCTAAAGTAGCAGTGCGACTTTGGGTATAAAGTTGTGCATGATCGATAGCGATCGCTAGTTGATCGCAAACAGCTTGTAACAGGTTAATTTCACTGTTAGTCCAAATGCGATCGCCACTACAATGACTGCACACAATTGCTCCAATTTCTCCAGAATTACTTTTAACTGGTAGCATTAGTTGAGATGCGATCCCAAACTCAGTTAAAAGTTCTTGTATATCATAATCAAGTTGTGATTTACTATTAATATTTTCGATGCAGATTAGCTCTTGAGAGAGAAGATTTTGAGTTAAAAAATTGCTTTTTTGCAGTGGAATACTGCCTAACATACTTGTTAAGTTAGGGTTTCGTGCTTCATAGGTAATAGTTAGGCTTGCTTGGGATGGGTGCGGTAAATAAGAAAGAAAGTAGCAACGGTCAATTTGTAATAAGCTGCGAATTTCATTCACAGCAGTTTCTAGGATCATATCTAGGTCAAGAGAACTGCGAATTTGACTAGCTAGACGCAGTAACAAAGCTTCCCGACGGCTGAGGAGTTCTTCTCGTGCCCAGATTCGGTCAATAGCCACAGCAATATTATTAGCAATCCAATTTAATAGATTATGAGTTGGTTCGGTAAATAATTGTTTGCTAAATAAAGCCATTATACCGATTATTTGCTGCTCTACTATTAAGGGATAAGCAGAAAATCGAGAAATTGAGAATGTAGATTCTATAAGCTTTTCTGAATGATTAACAGATAATTCTTGATTAAAAATAGCTTGATGGTTTTGAATCATTAAGCCAATAGTATTATTGACTAAAGCGATATGCTCTGGGAAATCTTGAGTATCGCTCAAAGCACTACAAGTAATCTCTGTGCAATGAACGCCAGCTTGCAATTGTAGCTGGTTTGTCTGGCGTTCAAATGTCCAGATACAAACAAAGCCGATATCAAGGTATTGGGAAATAGTATTTGTACAATTTTGCAGAATTTCTGGAAGTGTGCCACTTTGAGATAAAGCTAAACTGACTTCTGCACTCAAAACTGACAAGCGCGATCGCTCCAATAAAGCTAACTCTGAAAGCTTACGCTGTGTAATATCTGTACGAATTGATACATATTGATAGGGCTTTCCATCTTGTCCCAACATTGGGGCGATCAAAGTATCAACCCAATAAAAAGTTCCATCCTTGGCTTTATTTTGAATTTCTCCTTTCCAGATTTTTCCTTGGGCAATAGTTTTCCATAAACTTGCAAAAAATTCTTTTGTGTGATATCCAGAATTGATAATCCGATGATCTTGCCCTAAAAGTTCTTCTGAAGAATATTTAGAAACTTCACAAAATAGGTCATTGACATAGGTTATTTTTCCAGTTATATCAGTAATAGCTACCAGTGAATGAGCATTTAAGGCAAATCTAAAAGCTTCTAATTCTTTGATAGATTTTTGTAGAGCTATCTCATTCTCTTTATTAATAGTTATGTCACGAGCTACTGCATAAATCAATTGTTCTTCACTGAAAGCAGTCGCATT
This sequence comes from Nostoc sp. DedQUE04, assembly GCF_034530995.1. Classification (NCBI taxonomy): domain Bacteria; kingdom Bacillati; phylum Cyanobacteriota; class Cyanophyceae; order Nostocales; family Nostocaceae; genus Nostoc; species Nostoc sp. DedQUE04. Next base: position 121,918 of record NZ_JAVRCA010000002.1, read on the forward strand.
CCATGACAGCCATTTGTAAGAACCATCCTGACAAAGATAGCGGTTTTCAAAGCTGACTGCATCTACAGATTGTGCAATTTTTTCAGCTGCAACAATAGTGGATTCACGGTCTTCAGGATGAACAAATTCGATAAAGGGTTGAGCAACAAGTTCCTGAATTGACCAACCTAGTATTTTTGTCCATACCGGATTTAAATACTTAAAATAACCATCAAAGTTAGCAATACACAATAAGTCTAGAGAAAGTGAGAAAAAGCGGGAGTATTTTTCTTCAAATTGTTTGAACTCATATTTAACTAGTTTCATCAGCTTTTTAGGTATGAATCTTTTTTTTAAAAGGTTAAATAAGTTAATACATTTTTTATTGAAGTTGAATGACCATTTTAATGTAATATATCAACCTAGAGACTTACCTAATGTCAATTCTAAGCAAGACTGTTGAGCTTACCAATAAAAACGTAATTAACTTGATGTAGAGCCAATAAGTATCTAGTAGTTTCTACTGAGTAAACTAGCTAGCTATCGAGTTAATTCTCTACTGAATAAAGTTTTCCCTAAAAAGCTGTAAAGTAAACATTTAGATTTAAAATTTAAAATAAGAAGTGTTACGTAAACTGAATTAATCAGAATTTTTATTTGTAATTGTCCTTAAACTAGCTAAGGCATTAGTACCACAAAGCGTAATTCGTAGTTAAGAATTCAATTACGAATTATGAATTACGTTAAGCGTTAGTGAAAGCGTTGCGGTAGCGAGTATTCGAGCGTCCGCAGGAGCGTCATTACAAATTATTTTTAAGCAATACTCCCGCGCTTTCTGGCTTCTTTGTAGGAAGTTCCCACGTTTTTCAAACCAGCTTTAATCATTTGTTGTTCGAGAAGAGCAAAGAAACGCGCTTTATCGCCACCTTTTACCACTGCTTGATTGTGCGCTTCGGCGATCGCTACAGGGTAGCCATATCCTTTTTGCACTTGTGCTAACATCAGTCCCAGTGCTTGGTCTAACATGGTTGCATTCTCGGCTACCCATACCGGAACTTCGATTCGGGCGATTTCGGTGCCAACGTGGACGTAGCAAAAGTAAATTGTTTGATCGCCATAAAGTTCGAGAATAGGAGAATTGCTGCGCCACAGAGTACTACGTTGTCCTGGTTTGAGTCGAGTTGACCAAACAGAAGTATCTCGCAACTGTTCAAAAATTTTACAAGCTACTTTTTCTAGCTGATTTGGGCAATAAGTTTTACAGTCTGGCACTGGATGGGGACAAGCTAATAACCGTAAAAAGTTCATTGTTTCGATGCTGCGAGAGGCGCTAAGATAGCCCATTAAAGGAATTTGAGCATCACGCATCTGCTGCCAAGCTTCTAGGATGGGGGGTAAAATGCGATCGCGTGCATCCATCGGCAACTGTTCTAAAAACCAGTAAATTAGCGAACCATCTACCATCGCTAGCGCTGGCGTTTCCGTTCGTGCTGCATCACACGCAAGTTCTGCTAACACCGTTGTTTCTGAAGCAGTGCGGCGAAAACTCATCCATTCCTCGGTTCTAATTCCCCATTGCCGAGACATATATAAATCTTCTGGGCGATAAAATACTTCTGGCAAACTATCGAGTAATGGATGGCGATTTTGTCCGTAGTGCAAGACGACTCTGCCAATATTTAGCAGATAACAGTAAGCAATTTCGTGATGGTTGGGGGCAATTTGGGAACCATCGGTAGCGATGACAGTATGAATTTTTGGGGGAACTGGGATATCGATGCAGGTTTCTAGCGCCTCAATTGGGGTAGCATTAGCAAAGAGAATGCGATCGCGCCATTTTTCCTGGCGATCGATTAAATCTTGTTGACACTCGTAGGCATTTTTTAAATGTTGTTGTGCCAGTTCTAAACGCTGACGACTAGCAGCAGCTTCTAAGGTAAGATGCTGACTTAAACCCTGCATTTGTCGCGCCAGTTTTGTTAGGTCAAGCATAAAAGTAAGTGCGAAGTGAGGAGTGAATACTTGTGAGTTATTATTTCACCTAAATTGACAAAATACATATTTGATTTATATAAATACGTCAGAAATTAAATATGCATTATTCAAAATCTTTATAGAGACGTAGCACTGCTACATCTCTTTTTGACTAGATATTTAATATATTAAAGCCAAGCTGAGAAATCTTTGGCAAACTGAGAAAGTGATAACAACTGAATTCGCGGATCGTTTTGAGCAGCTTCTCGTTCTACTTGGGTATTATAGCCCCAGTCTGCAAGAAAAAGTTTCACATCTTCAAGGTCTGCTTGCTGTTGGACTAATTGTAATGTCTTGAGTCTATCTTCTACAAACCAGAGACTAACAGATTTGTCTTCTGATGACTGAATTAATTCTCGCAAAATTTCATATTTGGGACGCTTAACTTCTTTCCCAAAGATTGATTCTGGTGGTAAATTTACTCCTTCTTGTTGTAACAACTGCTGTACAAAACGCCCTTCTTTAGTTGTCACAATGTATAGCTTAACTCCACTGTCGATAGTTAATTTGATTTTTTCTACTACAGCCGGATAAAATCTATGCAGACTCAGCCAACCACTTAAATCCGTGGTAATCCATTCATCTCGTTGGTTATCTAGTTTTACACCAATTTCTCTTGCTTGAAGCTGATCGTTTAACAAAATTTGTGGGGCAATGCTCACCCATTCATGAAGAATCTTTTCGTCAGAAATTCCATCTATCAAGGCTTTAATTAAAATGGGCATTTCCCAACCTGTTTCAATAACAGGTCTTAGTCGATAGAATCTTAAAGCCAAATCATCTGGCGGTGTGTCGTTAGCAGAAGACCAAATTTCACAGTAGGTACGCCATGCTACCTCAAAATATTCAATTAATCCGTCGCAAATCACTCCATCAAAGTCCAGGGCTAAAATTTGGGGACTACTTGTGGTCATTGGTTTGAGAATAAAACTGCTGTTGTCAGCTTACCCGACAAATTTAAATCATGCAGTAATTTTTGTTAGTCTTTTATAATTCATAAATTTGCTGAAAAACTGTGGTGGCATTGTAAAATTTGATTTGTTAATGGTAGGTTAACGAGGATCTACAGCAGGTTTGCGATCGACTAAACGAATTTGATTTTGCTTGACTACTACGGTGATTAGTGGTAGAGAGCGTTTAGCTGGCCCACGAACAACTCGGCCTTGAGAATCGTATTGAGATCCATGACTTGGACAAATAAAGTGATTCTTCTCAAGATCCCACTTGACTGTACATCCTAAATGGATACAGATTGGACTGATAGCGTACTCAGCAATCTGTGGCCAGTTTTGAATGATCAGATAATTTTACCATTAGTAGAATAATCTTCCATAATGATTGGATTTAGCCACAAAGGTCTACTAATATACTACGGTGCGACCGCATTAATATTAATATACATTTGTGTTTACTGTGGGTTGATTTTCATAAAATTAGTTTTTTAAGAGTTGCGCCTAAACTGTAATTTTTAATTATTATTTATTTCTGGAGTAGGAGGTTATTTATAAACCTCAGAGCTAAACTATAACCTCAGATATGCTCCTTAAAAAAAAATTCTTCAAAATATCTTCTCAAACTCTCTCCAGAGAAAGAACTCTTTATGTCTTTAATTTTTTAAGCTGTTGTTAGTCGAGTTCCATTTTTGAATAACTGAAAGCGCCATGAATGATAAAAATCAAGAAAATCAAATTAATCAACCAGTAGGCGAAGATCGGGATTCTCGTGAAAAGCCAGATGTGAACGAAAGAAACTTAACCGCGAATCCAGGAGATAGAATTTCTGATAAGCCTCAATCAGTTGAAGAGAAGGCTAAACAGGCAGCTGTTGATGATGTACCAGATATTACAGGCGACAAAATCACAGTACCAACTTACTTCGTTGTGGATGAACCTGATGGTGAAAAAAAGGCACTCCACCACGTTAAAGATGCTGAAGAAATTTCCGACATGATTCGGGAAGCACGAGTTGACGAAAATGGAAATCGAGTTTGGTGGTAGTTGTCTATTAAATACGCACAGACGCAGAGAAGTTATTAAATACTCTCTGCTTCTTTGTGTCTCGCGCTGACAGCAGATTGAAGATATTTTCCTCTGCATTGGAATACACTCTAAATTAAATCAGAATCTTTAGTTGTATTAGTATTTATTTCGCTCCAAATCTTTGCAACTTCGTTTCCTATTTCTTTTGGTGAAAACTTAGTTCTTTTTGTCTGTAGTTTAAGCCTTTTATATGCTTCATCTAGTGGATAATGCATTATTTCCTTTTTCCATCTGAACCACTGATTCCATTAATATTATCTATAATTGACACTGTTTCTAATTCAGCTTCTAACTGCTCAATCGTTGGCAAATTACCTTGCAAAGCCTCCGGCAAAATATCTTGTAGCTGATACACAGAAACACCAATGGGCTTATGCATATCTCGCAGAGAATATTCGGCAATTACCTTATTTTTACTCTTGCATAGAATCATTCCAATAGTAGGCTGATCATCTGGTTGCCTCAATAAATCATCCACTGCACTAACATAGAAATTCATCTTGCCGGAATGCTCTGGCTTGAACTCTTCAATTTTTAGGTCAATCACTATATAGCAGTGTAAACGTGCGTGGTAAAAGAACAAATCAAGATAAAAGTCTTCACCACCAACTTCAAGATGGTATTGACTACCTAAATAACCAAAACCAACCCCTAACTCTATTAAAAAATCGCGGATGTGGTTGATTAAAGCACGCTCCAAATCACGTTCCAGAAAATCTTCACCTAAATTGAGAAAATCAAAAGTGTAGGGATCTTTCAACAATTGCTGTGCTAATTCTGATTGTGGTTGAGGCAGAGTATGCTTAAAGTTGGTGGTTGCTTTACCCTGACGGTGATACAACTGACTTTCAATTTGGTGAACTAAAATATTCCGACTCCATCCATGCTGAATAGTTTGTTGTACGTACCACAAGCGTTCTGTTTGGTCTTTAACAGTATCCAAAATCCGAACATTATGACCCCAGGGAATAAGTGCAACAAGTTGTTGCACTAATTAGCTCATCTGGATAAGCTTCGGCAAATGCTCGCATATATTTAAGGTTGCGAAGCGAAAAGCCTTTCATCTCTGGAAAAGCTTTCTGTAAGTCAGCCGCCAGACGATTGATAACTTTTGCGCCCCAACCCTGCTGCTGTTGACGATTCAGAATATCTCGCCCAATTTGCCAGTAGAGTAATAGTAATTCTTTATTGACTGCAACTGCGGCTCGTAACTGAGCGCTAGAAATTTGTGTTTTTAGTTCAGTTAAAAAATCTTCATAACCAACGATCGCAGATGCACTCTTTTGTGAAGTTTCGGATTTATCGTCTCTAGGCATAAAAAAGAATTAGTGCTACTTTTATTCTGCCACCATCACACCAAATTCTGGTATCAGATACAGATACAGCAGAATTTAGAAGTAAAACACTCTTTCTGTCTGGGTAATAGACTTAGTTTGTGTACTTCACCAACTTGAAACCTGCTGTATACAAGTATCCAGCATTATGGCAGTATTTTTGCTGTATCGGTTAAACAGGATGTGAGTGGAATTTGCCAGAATTTACGCAAGAGCGATCGCAAGTGTTGGGATAATGAACACAATCCCATGTTTTGAATGAAGATTGCCTTCAGAAGGTATACAAACAATTAGAAGTATTGCCTAATTTGACAAAAAAGCGTAGGCGTAGCCTGTCGTAGACATCGCTCTCATCGCTGAAACTGAATAAATTCCTATCTAACTCGTTAATTGCAAAATAATCATCATTACTATGCGGTTATTGCATTAATACGGATTTACTATAGGTTCATAGATGCGATTCTAAATGAGGGAATAAAGATGGATACCCCTGGTGTTTACCAGGGGCTTTTTATTTGGCAGCTACGCCTTAAACGTCAACACCGGACTCAACCGCGCCACAACGTCTACCATTTCTGCCTCAACTTGCACATCAATCTGACCTGTGAGTACCCCATTTTTTATAGTATTTTTTTGCTATAAATATAGCGGTCGCACCCTTGGAGCTTTTGTAAAAAGCCACGTATTGTTTTTGTTTCGAGCTTAGTTGGGGAATACTAAACTAAGCACTGAATCTATCTATGACCTTTTTACACAAAATTACTAAAAAATTTTCCCGTAATAAATCTCAAAATGTTTCTGGGATAAATCCATCTGTAATCAGCCAACAACCTATAAAGCTGAAGCAACCAGCAAAACCATCAAAACCAAAAACTCTGGCTGAATTAGAACAGGAAATAGCAGCACAAGGGCAGGTTAGCAGTATACCCCATCAAAAAAGACCTAGCAAACCCAACAGAGGTATAGGTACTAAATTGATATGGATAGCAGTACTTATCGGCATTCCCGCAGGTGTGGTTTGGGTGGCGAATCAGCCTTACCCAATAATTCGTCGGAGTGTGGTGCAAAATGCGCCTTTTTTGTTGCTACCCAGTTACATGGGCATGGAACACCACTATCGACAGGCGTTGGCATCACTTGAGCAAGCTGAATACTTGATTAAAAAACCCACTAGTGCAGCAGATTTAGTGTTGGGTGAACAACAACTGCAACAGACAAAAACACATTTGGATAACTTGCCAGTTGGGTTGGTTAACGATTGGCCGGAATACAAATATTGGTGGTACGACTGGCGGTTCAGCGTTTACAGTCTGAATGCAGCGCGTCGTCAAGTAGGACAACTAGAAGCCAAGGTTTTTCAAGAAAAAAACGCTCAAACCTTGCTTACTGATAATAGTCAAGCATTATTGAACGCAAAACAGCAGTATCAAATTGCTACAACAGTAACCGATAAAAAGTCGGCGATCGCAGCTTGGCGTTCAGCACTGGATAAGTTAGAAGAGATTCCCGGACAAACCTTAGCCGGAAGAACTGCTCAAAATCAACTAGATGCCTACAAACGTGATTTTAAAGAAGTTGTGGGATTAGCAGCGGGAAATGAACGCGTCAGTACTTTAATTACCGCAGCACAGCAATTTTCTTGGCAAGCTGCTAAAGCTGGTCAAAATCCACCGCACACAGTCACCGAATGGGAACAAATAGAAAATTTATGGTCAGAAGCGATTAATCGGTTAAAACAGATTTCTTCTGAAGATTTGGTCGGCTATGCCCAAGCACAAAAGTTATTAGCAACTTATGAGACTAACTTGGGTCAAGTCAAAGTAAGACGACAAGCTGAGGCAGATTCTGTACAGGCTTTATTGATGGCACAACGAGAAATAGAAAGCTTAATGGCTTCAATTCCCACTGACCCCAAAAATTGGGATCGCAATCGTATAATTAGTCAGTTACACAGCATTATTAACCAATTAGAAAAGGTAGAAAAAGGTACAACTGTTTATTTAAAAGCTCAAGAGTTATTGCTATCGGCAAATAATAAATTCAAGCAACTCCAGTGAGATTTTTCAACTGTCAACAACTAACTTCATCCTTTCAGCAACAGGACAAGTACAAAGACCATCAAGAACGATTGAGTCAATTCAAAAATTAGAAATTTTATTCATCCGCATTCTTTAACATTCCCGTCAAGAATTCCGACATCTTCCACAGGTATTTATTCGTGTTTAAGTAACTATTAACAACACAGCGTAAATAAAGCACACATTGCAAATCAATGAAACGCTTAGGCTCGATTCATTTTTAATTCCGCCTTGCGGTACTAGCTGCTGATATCACTCACTGATAGCAACGATTTATCAACTAGGGGCATATAAGTGAAGCAACTAGCGATAAAACTAACGAATTTGCTATCATCCATTGCCATATTGCTACTTTTAGCTCATATAAATAAGAAATTTTGGATGACAAGAGTTTGTAGTACGTTGTATTTTTGATGGGCAACGGTTACTCAGTCAAACCAAAGTTGTAAAAAAATTTGAAGTTTAGCGAAAAACTTTTAAAAATCTCTAGACTCTCCAGCCGGCTAGAGAGTCTAGGATAAATTCAAGGCGACTCTCTTTCCAGTTATTTCTGATGTGTGAGGGATACGTCTCCATCATCCAGCTCGATCTGGCTAAGTTGTTCATTTTATCCCGTAAATCTATGACTCTCCAACTCACAGTTCCCAACATGGCTTGTTCTGTTTGTGCAAACACCATCACCAAAGCCCTTCAGGCAGTCGATGCCAATGCTAGCGTTCAGGCCGATCCAACAACCAAGCTTGTCAATGTAGAAACTCAAGCATCAGAAACAGCAATTAAGGAAGCGTTGGCTGCTGCTGGCTATCCAGTTGCTTAATCTTTAAGATCCTCCCACATCAATCACAGGGGTTCATCTAGTTATGGATACTCTCACGCTTAAACTTCGAGGCATGAGTTGCGCCGCTTGCGCCAGCAACATCGAAAAGGCAATTCGCTCTGTTTCTGGGGTAATTGACTGCAATGTTAACTTTGGAGCAGAACAAGCCGCCATCGAGTACGATCGCTCTCTAGCCAATTTAGAGAAAATCCAAAGTGCGATCGCATCTGCGGGATACTCTTCCTACTCACTCCAGGAAGAATTGCTCACTGAAGAAGATGATGCCGAGATTGCGAGTAGGCAAGCATTACAACGCCAACTCTCCCTCAAAGTAGCGGTGGGAGGTGTAATCAGCATTTTCCTATTTTTGGGGTCGTTGCCCATGATGACTGGGCTAAATTTACCCTTGATTCCAAGTTTCTTACAAAATCCTTGGATACAATTACTGCTGACAACACCCGTCGTGTTCTGGTGTGGTGGATCTTTTTACCGCAATGGCTGGAAATCCCTTAAGCGCCATACAGCGACGATGGACACGCTGATTGCTTTGGGCACAAGCGCAGCATATTTATATTCTTTGTTTGTCACTGTTTTCCCGAAATTTTTTATTGCTCAGGGCTTGATACCTCATATTTATTATGAAGTTGCCGCCATTGTCATTACTTTAATTTTGTTGGGGCGGTTGCTGGAAAATCGCGCTAGGGGACAAACTTCTGAAGCCATCCGCAAACTCATCGGATTGCAAGCTAGAGATGCCAGAGTCATTCGTGATGGTAGAGAAATTGATGTTCCCATCGCCGAAGTCAGAATCAACGATGTAATTTTGGTGCGTCCTGGTGAAAAGATTCCTGTAGATGGCGAAGTGATTACAGGCGCTTCGACAGTAGATGAAGCGATGGTGACGGGTGAAAGTTTGCCAGTCAAAAAGCAGCCAGGAGATGAGGTAATTGGGGCAACGATTAACGGTACGGGTGCATTTCAGTTTCGGGTGACACGAGTCGGAAATGATACGTTTTTGGCTCAAATTGTCAAATTAGTGCAACAAGCACAGGGTTCTAAAGCACCAATTCAGCGCTTGGCAGATCGAGTTACAGGATGGTTTGTACCAGCTGTGATTGCCGTTGCGATCGCCACTTTCATCATTTGGTTTAATTTCACGGGCAACCTTACCCTAGCAACAATGACAACGGTGGGTGTACTAATTATCGCCTGTCCTTGTGCTTTGGGTTTAGCTACTCCCACTTCTGTCATGGTGGGGACGGGCAAAGGTGCGGAAAATGGCATTTTGATTAAAGGTGCTGACAGTTTAGAACTAGCACACAAAATTCAAACCATCGTTTTAGATAAAACCGGCACTTTGACTCAGGGTAAACCGACAGTTACAGACTTTGTAACAGTCAACGGCACAGCTAATGGTAATGAAATCAAGCTTTTACAGTTAGCAGCAACGGTAGAACGCAATTCTGAGCATCCTTTAGCTGAAGCGGTTGTGAAATACGCCCAGTCTCAAGAAGTGAGTTTAATAGATGCAAAGAACTTCACAGCTAATGCAGGTAGTGGTGTACAAGCAGTTGTTGCAAATCAGCTTGTGCAAATTGGTACACAACGCTGGTTAACAGAACTTGGAATTAATACCATCACTCTCCAGCAGTATAAAGATACCTGGGAAGCTGCTGGTAAAACAGTTATTTTGATTGCTGTAGATGGCGAACTACAAGGAATAATGGGTATTGCCGATGCCCTAAAACCTTCGTCAGCAACAGTGGTGAAAGCCTTACAGAAGTTAGGTTTAGAAGTAGTAATGCTTACTGGAGATAATCGTAAAACTGCTGAAGCGATCGCAAGACAAGTTGGCATCCAGCGAATCTTTGCCGAAGTGCGTCCAGATCAAAAGGCAGCGATTATTCAATCTTTGCAAGGGGAGATAGAGAAATTTCCCAAATCCAAAATCCAAAATCCAAAATCTAAAATTGTTGCAATGGTAGGTGATGGCATAAATGATGCGCCAGCGCTAGCACAGGCTGATGTGGGAATTGCTATTGGGACGGGAACAGATGTTGCGATCGCAGCTAGCGATATCACTCTAATTTCTGGCGATTTGCTCTTAATTGTCACGGCTATTCAACTTAGTCGCGCCACCATCAACAACATTAGACAAAATCTATTCTTTGCCTTTATTTACAACGTCATTGGTATTCCCATTGCGGCGGGAATTTTGTTTCCCATCTTTGGTTGGTTACTCAATCCAATAATCGCTGGGGCGGCGATGGCTCTTTCTTCGCTTTCTGTTGTTAGCAACGCCCTCAGATTGCGTAACTTTCAACCAAAAACTATCTGATAATTGTAGGGTAATTTAGGAAATGTTCACTCAAAAAACGCTTTGGGGAAGCCTTACAGCTTTAGTGCTGCTCGCAGGAACATCAGGCGTAACATTAGCAGAAATGCCAGCCCATTCACCAGAGCAAAACAGCGAATTTCATAGTATTGAGCAACCTTTGGGCTTGAAAGTTGGTGTTGCGATCGCTGGTTTAGCCTTGATTGGATTAGAGTTGTGGTGGTTTCTTCTTTATAAAAGTCCTGAGTCCTAAATTCTGAGTGAATAATGAAATAATTGCTTGAACTTAAGACTATATCCAAGAGTTCAATTAAATGGTACTCCTACTGAAGGCATTTCTTGCAATAAAGGTAATTTTAGTGCTTGGCAATTTGATTGACTTTTAAATGTGTCATCATCTTTTGTAGAATTATGAAAAAACCTCAATTCTTATGAGTTTGCACTTCCAAGCATTTCACTGTCCTTGCCTTAGTAACTATAAATTTTATACTTCTGGTTGGGATTATCCAGAGCAAATTTGTGGCTACGATCGGCAAGGACATTCATGGCGAGGAGAAGAGCTACTAGCCATGCGCGAACAAGGTCTAATTATCAAAGAGTGTCCTGAGAAAACAGTTGTAGTAGGAGACAAGGTATCGCTGCTTGGATATATTCGAGAATGCTTAGATGGCACATGGCTAGCACATAGTTGTTATTCTTTTGGACACATGGATATGGTAGAAGTAAGCGGCTTTAAGAAAGAATTCTACGCGGTTCGATACTTGCATCAAGTTATGGATGCTGCTTTTCCAGATACGGCGTATGATCCTATACCCGAACTTCCTTGGCAACATAAGAAACTTGTTCAAGAACAACCTGAAAAAGCTATTTTTCTGGAACAATTGAATGCACTTATTGGATATATTCAAGAGTGCTATAAAGGAATTTGGTCTGCATATAGTTGCTATTACCCTAAAAGCATGAATGCTCTAAAACTGACTGGGTTTATTAGTGAATTTTATGCAGTTCGATACCTATATCAGATTGCAGAAGTTGCTTTCCCTGATATTATTCAAGATATTCCTAATCTCCCTTGGGAATAATGTACTACTTCTTTGACTACCAGCGCCATTTATACAATCTTTAAGTGTTTCTTCATTTCTTACTTTTTCTCAGCACTCAGTACTGAGGAGTATTTTGAATGATTGGACAAATTGTATCCTCATGCTGTCCGTCCATATTCTTCCAACCTGAAAGTAATCCCTTAATTTCAGAGCGCAAAGTAAACAGCTGATCGATTTGGCGATCGATCTGCAAGACTTTATCTTCAAGCTTTTCTTTGATTTCACCACAGGGAGTTTGCCCTTGGTCATAAACTTGAAGAATATTTCCAATCTCTTCTAGGCTAAGACCAAGATTTTGTGCCCTTTTAATGAATGCTAGACGAGTTAGCACATCCAATGAAAACTGGCGAAAGCCTCCCTCGGTTCGTCTTAATGAATTGATTAAACCTAAACTCTCGTAATAACGAATTGTTCTGATGGGTATTCCAGTTAAATCTGTTACCTGACCAATTAAAAGCAGTTTTTTATCTTGAGTTAACATGGTAGATTTTCCCAAGGCTTGTAAATATTATTACATATTTTGCTAAACATCAAGTGGTTTGAGAGGTAAGCTAAATATTATCACCAGTATTAGAACTTTTTATCGTAAATTAAAAGGCTTAAGACCCCTACATCTACATGTAGCACCAATTCTAGTCAGGGTTTAAATCCATATCTGAAATGTCTTGAATTTTGAATTTTGAATTTTGAATTGTTAATGGGTAGTTGTTTCTCATGGTACTGAAAGTAACTGTTTTTTTGGAGTTGCCATGTTACTTCTAGATTAACTGCTTCACTTCAAGTGAAACCATAAAAATGAATCTCAACTCGCAGACTTTTAGCTCAATCCGTAAACCTAAAATTTTCAATAATCCAGAGCGTTTTATTGAGGGATGGTATTGGGTAATACCCTCTCAAAATCTGCGGGTGGGTGAAGTAAAACCTGTCACGATTTTGGGTAGAGAATTAGTAATTTACCGTGGTAAAGATAAAATAGTAGTTACCTTAGATGCCTACTGTCCACACATGGGCGCTCACCTTGCTGAAGGCAAAGTTGAGGGTAATGCACTACGTTGTTTTTTCCACCACTGGAAGTTTGATGCTGAAGGAATGTGTACTGATATTCCGTGTTTAGATGTACCACCTTCCCTAAAGTTACAAACTTGGCCCACTGCTGAAAAGTACGGGATGATTTGGGTTTGGACTGGAGAAATACCACAGCAACCTCTACCTTTTGTTCCAGAGTTAGAGCAAAAAGAGTGTGATGTCGCCATCCATTCTCACTTCGTAATGAACTGTCATCCCAATGTGGTGATGATTAATGCGATTGATGCTCAACACCTCAATACAGTTCACCAATTGCCACTAGAAATTATTTTTGAAAGACACGAACTAAACGAGAATGCGATTATCTTCAGTAATACTACACCCATCAAAGACAATTTCTTTTTGATTAAGCTCATCCGTCTTTTCTATAAAAATGTCATAACTTACAGTATTTGCTATTGGTACGGTAGCATTGGCATTGTGACACTTGGCCCTGATTTCTTTCATGTTCATATGATGGTTGCAGTTCGCCTCCACGAAGGCGGAAAAACTGAAGGTCAAGTTCTGTTGATGACTAAAAAACGTAAAGGAGTTTTTGGTTGGTTATGCAATCGAGTTGTGCTATGGCTGACTAAGATTGCAGCTAAGTACTTTCTCATGGGTGACATCAAGATTCTTCAAACAATTCAGTTTGATTTGAAAACTCCCATCAAAGCAGATTACTCAATTATGCAGTTTATTAACCATGTTGAAAAACAGCAATCCCTAATGTGGGGGACTTGGCAAGAAGCGCGATCGCGCGATGTGGAAAGCAAGCCCAAACGTGAGAGATGGGAAGATACAATGAGTAATGACTAACACCATGTTTATTATGACCAAAAGTTCGTCAGACTGCTTGGCCAATTAAATGCACGCATTATAACTATTGTCAACAATCTTTTCAAGAAATGAATCGTTTGTAGAGGCGTATAGATGTACGCCTCGACCAATGTATGTCTAGCAAATGTTTTCCAAAATGATCTAACGATTAATAAAAATTAAAAGTTTAACAAAGTTACTTTTTTACTGGATTACTAGATAAATAAAAAGAAGTGGCATAAGCCACTTCCTAATTCCCAGGTAGAACCTAAGTTATGAGTATAACGACTACAAAAAAATGAAATAGTATAAACAAACACCAATTAACTGAATATCTCTATTTTCCTTGTTTCTAGGTGAGTAAATCCTGATTTTTATGTACTAAATAACTGTATATTTACATAAATCTCATGATTGTAATGCAGACTCAAGTTTATCAAGTTCATCGTTGAGATATGCTAGTTTCGCTTCTTCATCAAGAAGTTGCTGTTCTAAGAGGATGTCTGAAAACTTTTTAGTGTTGTATTTGAGACTTGTAGATCCCCCTAAATCCCCCTTAAAAAGGGGGACTTTGAGATAAATTCCCCCCTTAAAAAGGGGGGCTAGGGGGGATCGGGCGTAATGTTTAATACTTCTCAGACATCCTCTAATTGAAACTTGACTGCCGTAGCAGCCTCAATAGCCAAAGCTTTCTTCATCTGCCTTAACTTCTCGCTGCGGATGTCAAACTCTGCCTGAAGTGCGTCTAGTTTTTGTTGCGATCGCACTGTAAAATGCCATTATTTACACAGATTTAGGATATTGGTTACAAGGTAATTTTTATGAAAACCAATGAGCAACCAGCAAGACCAAGACAATATTAATTTTTTAATTCAACAACTACACACAAGTCAGGAGAACTTAGTTCTCAAACAGGTTGCTGAACGTTTGGGGTTTTTGGGTGCTGGTAATGCAGATGTAATTAATGCGTTAATTGACCTAGTATGTACCACACAAGATGAACCTACGCGCTGGGTAGGAATTCAAAGCTTAGGTAAAATTGGTACTGATAACAATGATGTTATTCAAACACTAATTAAGCAACTCAGTACTGTTCAGCCGCCTACCCGTAGGGTAATAGCACAGAACCTAGCAAAAATTGCTGTTTGTAACGAACAGGCAATTACGACTCTGGCTAACCTAGCACGTAACACCTCTGATGAAGTAACCCGCGAAGCCATTGCTTATACCTTGGGGTACATCGGTAAAGGTAGCCAGGATGCAATTCAAACTTTGATTTATTTAATACACAATAGTTCTTATGATTATGTTCGCCAAACTTCTGCTAAGAGCTTAAAACGCATTGAGGATACTAGTCAAGATACTATCAATGCCATAGTTGAAACTGCGAGGACTGCACAAGAATATCGTACTCTCTATACAGCATTATCAATTTTAGAACAAATTGCAGTAGGAAATACTGATGCAATTAATAAATTAACAGAAATGTTATTATCTGGTAATTATGAGCCTATTAGAAACTATCAAAAACATCATGGTCAGCGATTAATTGCTCAAACTATCGCAAAAATTGATTATAAAACTATAATTAGGTTGGCAGAGAACAACCGTAGCCAAGAGTTGATTTTCATATTAGCGGAGAGTTTAGGTTATGTTAATGTTGGACATTTAGACGCAATTAATGCATTAATTAAACTATTACCTCTGCCTCCGGATGAAATAGCTATATCAACAATTGTTTACAGCTTAGAAAAGATTGCTATTGGTAATCCAGATATAATTACAGTTTTAATTGAAGTACTTCCAAGAACACATACTTTAATACGTTCTGCGGTTATTAGAGGTTTAAGTACGATTGGCGCCAATAACCAGATTGTTCTTCGTACTTTAATTGATTTAGCTTATAATGTTCAGGATTTAGAAGAACGCCGCGCTATAGCTAAAGCCTTCGGGAAAATGACAGTTACTAGTTCAGAGGCTGTTGATGCTTTAATTTATTTAATGCGTATTTGTGATGACCATTATTTTTGGCGCCTTGCAACTGAAACTCTCCAAAAAATAGGTATTGGTAATAAGAATGCTATTGCCACATTAATTGAACTACTACCAACACTTAAAAGTGTTGATTATTGGGATGCCGTTGTTAAGACGTTAGCAGAAATTGGAGTGGGAAATTCGGCTGCAATTGCTGCTCTTACAGAAACCCTTTCTACCTGCCAAGATGAGAATCATCGGCGTTTATTGACTGGTTTATTAGAAAACATGAGAGAAAATCAATCTTAATAACTAATCGTTCCCAGATGTTTTAAATTCTTGAATATCAGATATCTGTAATTTTAATTATTTACCATTTTACGATTATTGAGATACTCAAATTTATTAAATATCCCAATCTATCCAAGAAATTCTGGGTCGTTTAATATTTCCTCCATCATTTCACCAAATGAGCGATAACGCTGTGCGCCAAATGAAGCAGTTGAAAAGCTACAAAACCAAGCTTCCCATTCACCATCTATTGCAACGATCTGAGGATTTAGTAAAAATATCACACCCATATCTTCACTGCTTATTTCCAATGCTGTTTGTAGATACTCTGGTCGGGATATGTCATCATATTGCTCATCGCCATAAACAAAATACTCTTCGTCTGTTAATGGTGATTCAGGCCAAGTTTCGATTAATTCATCTACAAAATCTTGATGGTCAGGAGCATACCATACAATATCTTCAGTTCCACAAAATTCTAGACCATATTCTGATAGAGAACGCAACCCATTTGAAGCTTTCAGAAACTCCCGGTAAGAAGGTGGAAAAGTTACATTTAAACGAGCTTCGGTGGCAACTATTTCCTCCTCAGTTGCACCAGGATAACCTAAGTAGCCAGATTTGCGAACTTCTGGGGATAAATCTTCTTCATAATTATCTTCAAGAAATATTTCTATTCGCTTTTGGCTCCATTCTCTAATACGGTTTTCCCAGTAAGTTTTTTTCATTCTTTGTAATACTTTCAGAAAGCTAAACTGATGTTTAACATACTATTATTCACTTGAATTCAATACAACGATAATTTCTGCAAGCCTAATTCCCAAAGGTTTCCAGTGGGGATTGCTGGAGGAAAAAGTACCATCCCCTAACACTGCTTGGTAGTCATTGAGAAACTTTTCAGAAGCATTGGGAGCAGCGTCTACTCGGAAAATGATTTTGCCTTGATAACGGGATAATTTACTACTATCTAACAAAATCGTGCCGCCGTAATCCCAACCCAATCCATAAAGTTTAAAATTACCTAATTTTTTACGTAACTCGCTCAACGAGGTTCCCACTCCAATACCTTCGCGGGTTTTCCAAGCTGAACCTAGATTACGCACATCTAGAGGTTTGGTACGAGTATTATCACTCCAAACCACTAGCAGCGATCGCCCCTGATTTAGATTTAACTGAGTAGCTGCAAAACTACCTATTCCTTCAGCACCAGAGATAGTTTTATCAACGAGATGGGATGCACCAAACAATCTGACTAAATCCTGCTTGGTGGTTTTGCGTGTTATCGGGCCAACTCTTTCCCCAGGAACAATTAAGGTATCTTGTAAGGGTTGCGATTTAGCAACAGTAATTGGGTGATTGATTTTCTGGGGTAGTGCAAAGGCTGGGTTTGCTGAATAGTTTAGCAGTAAAGCTAAAGTAGCTGTAGCAATGCCTTTGATTGATGAATTCATAGGTTCTATTATTGGGTAGTAGAATATGAGTGAGAAGTTCTCATATTTTAACTACTACAAATTACCAATTAAAGATTCCCGATTTTCTAATAACTTTATTTCATCGCTCTAGTCGCGTTTAAAATTGCCAGCATTGCTACTCCGACATCAGCAAATACAGCTTCCCACATTGTCGCTATCCCGAAAATACCCAATCCAATAAATACACCTTTAATTGCTAACGCAAACCCAATATTTTGCCAAACAATTTGCCTTGTTTTTCTGGCGATTTGGATTGCTTCTGCCACTTTCGATGGTGCATCTGTCACGATTACAATATCGGCAGTTTCTATCGCTGCATCTGAGCCTAATCCACCCATTGCCATACCAACATCTGCTCTAGCAATCACTGGGGCATCATTAATTCCATCCCCAACAAAAGCAACTTTACCATGCTTGGCAGCGGTGCTGAGTAACTTCTCAATTGCATTAACTTTTTCTTCAGGTAATAACTCTGCTTCGTAGGTATCTATGCCAAGCTGTTGAGCAATGCGGGAAGCGATCGCTTGATTATCTCCTGTTAACATTACTGTTCTTTCTACACCCATTCGCTTGAGTGCTTGAATAGCAAGTTTTGCATCTTCTTTGAGTTCATCAGCAATGACAATATAGCCAGCGTAAATATTATCCACTGCTAGGTGAACAACTGTTCCCTCTAACTGGCAATTATCATGAGAAATCTTCTCTCTATGCAATAGCCGATCGCTTCCCGCTATCACTACCCTATTTTCAATTTTGGCTCTAATTCCATAGCCTGCTATCTCTTCATAATCTCCGATCTCAAATTCATCAATTTTTCCACCATAAGCCTTGCAGATAGATTGAGCAATGGGATGATTTGAGTGCGATTCTACTTTGGCAGCTAATAGCAGCAGTTCTTGTTCATTCCAGCCATTTAATGGTACTATTTCTACTACTTTGAATACTCCTTTCGTTAATGTCCCAGTTTTATCAAAAACAACTGTCTTAACTGCATTTAAAGTATCTAAAAAAGTAGAGCCTTTTACCAAAATCCCACGTCTAGCTGCACCTCCCACACCTCCAAAATAACCTAATGGAATACTGATAACGAGTCCACACGGACAGGAGATAACTAGTAAAATTAGGGCCCGATAAACCCATTCGGCAGAAGTTGCACCCGAAATAAATAAAGGAGGCAATATTGCAACTGCTAGCGATGTAAAAACTACTATTGGTGTATAATATTGGGCAAATTTAGTAATAAACTTTTCTGTTGCTGCTTTTTTACTTTTGGCATTTTGCACCAAGTCTAAAATCTTGGCAATGGAAGATTCATCAAATAGTTTTGTGACTCTAATGACGAGCGCACCTGTTTTGTTAATCGTCCCAGCAAAAACTGTTTCTCCAATTCTTACCGTTCGCGGTACAGATTCTCCAGTTAATGCAGATGTATCAACTTGCGAATTACCATCTATAATTTCGCCATCTAAAGGAATCTTTTCTCCCGGCTTTACAACAATAATATCTCCAATGTTTACTGTTTTTGGCGATACTTTCTTCAGTTCTCCATCTATTTGGATATTCGCATAGTCTGGGCGAATTCCCAATAATGATTTGATCGAATTACGAGAGCGGCTGACGGCAATATCTTGGAACAATTCTCCAATTTTGTAAAATAACATTACCCCGACAGCTTCGGGTAATTTATGAATTGCGATCGCTCCTAATGTTGCTACCGTCATTAAAAAGGTTTCATCAAATATTCTACCTCTGACTATATTGCGTCCAGCAGTTTTTAAAACACTCCATCCACTTAATAAATAAGCAGGAATGAAAAGCAGATATTCTCCTATTGAGTAGAATGTATTGTGTAATTGATTTTCAAAAATCACACCAGGCGCATATAAACTTAAAATTGCTACCAAAGGCAATATCTCATTTTTCAGATTGAATTCTCCTCCGTGTTCGTGATTATGGTCATGGTTATGATTCTCATCATGATTGTGCTTATGAACATGGTTATGATTCTCGTGATGGTCATGTTCACAGCTGCAACAATCTGAAGATTCCGAATGTACTTTCTGCTTCATTTTTTCTATGTAGGCTAGTAAATTAATTGAGATATGAGCCTTTTTTTAAATGTAATGAAAAAAAGAAGTTTTTACAAGTTGGTATTTTAAGAACGAGAATCTATCTCAATCCGATTCGGTTAAGATTTTTTGATGAAAATTATAGATAGCTAAAGATGCGATAAATCAGTGTCTCTTGTCTTAACCTATCTTGATGATTAAAATTCAGATTTTTAATCTTGTAAAAATAGCTATGGCGGCTTTCAATTATATAGAATTATCTAAGATATAAATTTTGTTCCTAGCGAACAATTTATTGCTCTGTATAAAAATTTAAAGGGCTAGAGGGGCTAATTACTAGCTCTAATTTGATTAAGCTTTTATACTTACATCAAGCAAATACAGCAGTTTGCAACTAAGTGAGGTACAAAACCAAAGGCTTACAAATTAAATTATTCTTCTCTCTCCTGCCTTCTGCCTTCTGCCTCAAAACCAATAACTTTGTACTTCATGCAAATGAAAACTGCTGTAATAACCGTCTTGGGAATATACAGCGGATTGAAATTTGCTCAATTGCATAAGGTTGCGTCTAAAAGCTAGATATCAAGCTTGTTTGATTGCTGAATTATAATATAGTAAATAATTTCCGAGCGAACTGGTATAGAGATGGAACTTTCTTGGGTAACAAGTGTCTATCTAGCTATTCTCAGGGAAAATTCACTTGAAGTTTGAAAGTTAATCGAATACCCTAATCTAATAGACAATTTTCTCAAGGAAATCTATGAACAAAAAAATTCTTCTGAATTTGCTTTCCAGTTCTTCAATTTTTGTGTCGATGATGTCTACGCTGGTGGCATTTCATCCTGCCCATGCTAGTGGTAGCATTACACAGCGATTACTGCACACACAAGACGGTCGTACCTGTATCACTAACCCACATGGTGGACAAGATTTTGTGTGCATTCGAGATTCAGAGAGAAAACGTCCGTATACCTCTAAAAGTTCCTCAACTATTGTCACATCAGTATCAGATCGGAATGTTGCGATGTTGAACTTTACTGAAGAGGAAAGCGATGCTGCAATTAGAGTATTTGGTTGCGACTGTCCATTATGTATAAATTCTTTGCGTCAGTTGCAGGGTACTGGAAACTTGGTGTACTAAGATTGAATAGCGCTGATTGCGACTATAACTTTTGTTAGATACACGCGATTAATCACGCATAAAAAATATACGAAACCAAAAAAGCATTTTTAACTAAGTACCACTACTATTATTTGATAACATGTAAGTTCATTGCTGGGGCAACTCATGAATTGCCCCAACAGCAACTATTTTTGCATAAGTACTGAGAGAAAAAGACGCACAGAAATTATTAAATACCTGTGTCTGCCAGAGCGTCCTATTTATTCAACCACCTCATTCACAGGGAATCTATCAATCAACTGCATCGCCCGATAGGCATTGCGCAAGAAAGAGTCTTGCAAATGGGGAATGTGGGGTATCTGTGACAATAAATCCAAAGTCCGGCGTAAAATTCTCACTACATCGCCTTCATCCAAGGTAGTGTTCTCGCAGAGTTCTGTCCACTCCATTCCCAGGGCCCATTGTTCGACTATAGCAATCAACTCAAATTCCAACCATATCGGCAGCGCTACGTTATACCGCCGTTGTCGTTGGAACATTTGGTGGCGAATTCCCCGCAATTTTTTCAAGGCTTCTGTCACTTCATTACTTAGATCGAAGTTAACCTTGCTATCTGGACGGGGCGTTTCCATCACCAAAGCTGCTGCTGCTGCTGCTAAATGATGCGGATCTAAATTGTCCAATTCACCACTAGCGAATACTAAACCCAGCCACAATTCATTTTCCCCTCGAATGGCGGCGGCAATTTGCCCTAGTTGTGTGGGGACTAAGTTATCCAAAGCGTCAAAATGTTGCAGAATGGCGATTAAATTGAGAAATTCTTCCCAATGACGTTGTGACTGTTGTTCTACATGCCCTTGCAACTGTTCGAGTTCGGCTTCTAGTTCGACATAACGGGCCCGACGTTTGAAAAGCGTTGCCGCATTGCCTGATTGATGTAGGGGATGAGCTTCTAATTGCTCTTGAACAGCGGTAACTTTACTGAGTTGTTCTGCTACTTCTGGTGCTACATGCAAAGATTCTATCGGATTGGGAATACGCACGGCGATCGCAAAGCTTTCTTCGTTACCACGGCGCGATTGTCCTGGCTTCAAAGGCATCTCTGGTGGTGGTAGTACATCAGGCGGCACTTCAATTCGCGGTAGTTCGGCATACAAATCGACTACATCCCCTGTAGTTGCCACATACCAGCGGTTATCGTGCCCCAAACATACCAAGTAAGGAGCTTGACCAGAACCAGGTGATTTTCCTACTAAAACTGCCGTTACAGGTGAAGACACCATGATATTTTTGCCCTTGAGACTCAACAGAGTTCCTGACACTGCAAAGCCCAACATCATCACCAATTCCTCTTGGCGGTTTTCCTGTGCTTGTTCTTGCAAGGTTTTCAATATCTGGCGTTCCACCTTCAGGCGTTGCCGTAATTTTTCATAAACAGCCAGTTCATTTTCATTAACTGCGGCGATTTGCTCATGAAGTTGAGCTAATTGGGTTTGCAATTCGGCAATCTCATCGTATTCTGGCCGTAAATGCAAGGTCGCCATGTACTGCCCAAAACTGCGCTCTATTAGTTCCCTGGTTTGCTCTAGGGTATGGGTTTGCAGCAAGTTGAGTACCATACCATAACTGGGCGTAAACTGGCTTACTAGTGGGTCTGGCTTGGATGTTCCCAAATACGCGGCTTCTTTGGCTCCTTCAAAGGGAGTTTGGACTGTCACCACATGACCTTGTTTATCCATCCCCCGGCGGCCTGCTCGTCCCGCCATTTGCAAAAATTCGGAAGCGTTCAACAGTCGGTGTCCGGTGTCAGTCCGCTTGGAAAGGGTAGAAATTACCGTTGTCCGGGCGGGCATATTAATTCCTGCTGCTAGCGTCTCGGTGGCGAATACTACTTTAATCAGCCCTTGCTGAAATAGTTCTTCTACCAATGCTTTCCAAGCAGGTAAAATCCCAGCGTGGTGGGCAGCAATTCCCCGATACAGGGGGGCAATTTGTCCAGAACGTCCAGCTTCAGGATTGCGGGCTAAAAAGTCATCAATTTGTTGCCGCAAAATCTGAGACTCTTCATTATTTACCAGCCATAAATCACCCACTTCCGCCACCGCTTTATCACATCCCCTGCGGCTGAAGATAAAGTAAATGGCTGGGAGCATATCCCGTTGTTCTAACTGGCTCAAGGTATAAATTATACCAGGAGCCTCTGGTCTGCCATTTCTGCCCCTATCCCTTTCTCCCCCTTTCCCCTTTTTCTTCTGAAGTCGAGGGTTAATTTTGGTTTTACTATCATTCAGCAGGGGAAATAACCCTTTGGGATTGCAAAAGTGAAATTCTAAGGGAACTGGGCGAAAATCGGAGTAAATCAGGTCTGTTGGGCCGTGAACGCGATTTAGCCAGTCGGTGAGTTGATCGCTATTGGCAACCGTTGCTGAGAGGGCTGCCAGTTGCACTTCACGGGGACAATAGATGATTGATTCTTCCCAAACTGTACCGCGCTGGCGATCGTTCATGTAGTGGCACTCATCAAGTATCACCGCTTCAACGTCTACTAATGAGATGCCAATTTGCCCGATGGGTGTGCCATAGAGCATATTTCGGAAAATTTCTGTGGTCATCACCAAAATCGGTGCATCTCTGTTAATGGAAGCATCTCCAGTTAACAGTCCGACTCGCTCGAACCCGAATTTTTCCCGAAAGTCACGTAATTTTTGATTTGACAGCGCCTTCAGGGGAGTAGTATAAAATACGCGTTTTCCTCGCGCTAGGGCGCGATAAATGGCGTATTCCCCGACTAATGTTTTGCCCGAACCTGTGGGCGCACATACAACTACGGAGCGCCCAGCGTTCAGGGACGCGATCGCTTCTTTTTGAAACTGATCCAGTTCAAAGGGAAATATAAACCCTAAGTCAAGTTCTGGAGACGGTGCAGGATAATTCACTCAATCACATTTGCAACCAGATTGTTTACTATACTAACGAGTCTTTTGTCAACTTCGTTAGTGGTCATTTGTCATTTGTCCTTTGTCCTTTGTCTTTTTTCTAAAACTAATGACCAATGACTAATGACAAATGACTCTTATTTATTTTCCCAGTTCTTGCGATCGCTCTGTGGCAGCTTTGACTGCTTCAATTAAAGCTGAACGAAATCCTGCCTGTTCTAGCTTGGCAATCCCCGCAATGGTTGTACCGCCGGGACTGGTAACACGATCTTTGAGTTCTGCTGGGTGTATTTTGGTTTCCTGCAACAGTTTTGCTGTTCCCAGTACGGTTTGCAAGGCTAGTTGATTGGCAATTGTTCTAGGTAAACCTGCGGCTACTCCGCCATCTGCAAGTGCTTCTACCATGAGCGCTACGTAAGCGGGGCCGCTACCAGATAGCCCTGTAACTGCATCCATCAGCGCTTCTGAAATTTCCACGACTTCACCGACAGCAGCAAAAACTTGCTGTGCTATTTGGTAATGCTTGGCATTAGTATATGCACCTAAACAAATCGCAGTAACTCCTGCTCCCACAGTGGCCGGGGTGTTGGGCATTGCTCTAATCACTGGCAATTGCACAAATGCAGCTTCTAGCTGACTTAAAGGCACACCCGCCAAAATAGAAATGATTAGAGGTGTATGTTCTCTATTAAGAATATCAATATCTGCTAATTCTTGAGCGATCGCGCTAAACACCTGCGGTTTTACTGCCAAAAATAGAACTTCTTTTGCTTCAGTGAAAACCTGGCTATTATCTGTCGTTACAGCAACACCGTATTGCTGCTTTAAAAAATCTAGGCGTGAAGATAGTGGTTCGCTAACTATGACTTCTGATGATTGATAAATTCCACGCGCGATCAGGCGGGATAAGAGCGCTTCTCCCATTACCCCACCACCAATTAGGCCAAATTTTATAGTCATTAGTCATTAGTCATTAGTGAGCCAGCGCGGTCTTGGGGGTTTCCCCCATGAGTGACTGGCGAACCCGTAAGGGTCATTGGTCATTAGTCATTAGTCGTTTGTCATTTGTCACCATGAGCAAAACCCAGGACAAATGACAAAGGACAAAGGACTAAATACTAATTTAACTTTATTGTGCCATCCGGTTAGTTTCGTTGCCCCAGGTTTGATTTGGAGTACCTGTTGTCGGACGAGAGGGACGTACTGGTGGTTGTGGTACTTCATGAAGAACGCCACCTTGGGTGCTAACTTGGACACAACTTGGTGTAAACAAAAAGATGCTCTCACCGATGCGCTCTTGATGTCCATCTAGTGCGTAAGTACCACCTGCAACAAAATCTACTGCTCGTTGAGCTTGATCTGGGTCCATGATTGTCAGATTTAATACCACTGACTTGCGTTCGCGCAACGCTTGAATTGCCTGGGGCATTTCTTCAAAGGTGCGTGGTTCGAGTACTAAAACTTCCGAAATTCCGTTAATTGCTCCTGGCATACCAATCACATTCCCCATTGGCTTTGAACCTGCTGTCATATCATCTCCCATTGTAGGCACTGGTTCCCGCCAGCGTCGATTTTGAGCGGCTGGACTCTCTTGTGGTGCTGGTTGGGGATTTTCTTGCTGATACAGATTTTGGTAATTATTATTATCTGTTTCTGGTTCTTCTTCGTAATACTCGTATTCTACTTGCTCATTTAGACCCACAAAGTCTCTGAGTTTGGAAAATATGTTGTTCATGGTGCGTGTACTCTCCTGATGCGAATTGCCTGCATTGACTTGGCTGAGGATTGATTGAGTTAAGAGCGATGCCTACGGCGGTATACGCTACATCAATGGATACTTCAGCAACTTTATTGCTAGTTGTAGCCTATATTACGAGTTTTGGCGATGAACTGACACTTATTGGAAAGGTCTGTGCATCGCCCAAACACAATAATGAGTCAAGATTATATCCTAAGGTTTATCCGAAGGAAACTTCTTTATACCCCATTTTCTCTTGGCTATTGCTCTTGTCAATACTATATCCTTTGTTTCCGATTGCACCAGTCTGTTACAAAATTCTTGTCATCAAATCCTTAGCTTCTATTAATACCCAAGAGTAAGGCTGATGATTAATCGGCTAAGAACGATCGCCAAACAATATGGTTCCTAATCGTACCATCGTTGCGCCTGCTTGCACTGCTAGTTCGTAGTCGCCTGACATACCCATAGATAGGTGCTGCATTTTAATATGCGACCAGTTTTGCTCCTGGATTTCTTTGGCTAGCTGACGATTGCGATTAAACACACTGAGAATTTCAGAATCATTTAATCCTGAAGGCGGAATTGTCATCAAACCTTGAATTTGTAAATTTTTGTATTGATTGAGTGTGGGTAAATCAGCCAAAAGTTCTGGCACACTCCAACCAGACTTGTTGGGATCGGGGAGAATTTTCACTTGTAAGCAAACCTGGGGACTCACTCCTAGCTGTTGCGCCAATTGGTCTAAGCGCTGTGCCAGCTTCAAATTATCCACGGAGTGAATCCAAGGGAAATGCTCAATGGCTTTTTTGGCTTTATTGCTTTGCAAATGTCCAATAAAGTGCCAGGTAATATCCGGTAAGTCTTGCAACTCGGCTTGTTTGCTGGCAGCTTCTTGGATACGACTTTCCCCGAAATCACGAATTCCGGCGTTGTATGCAGAGCGAATGGCCTGGACAGAAACTTGCTTGCTAACAGCAATCAATTTGACTGAAGTTGGCAGTGAGGAGCGAATAGTAACAATACGTTCGGAAATCGAACTGTTCATTGGAAGGTGCGCTGGAAAACACTCTGAAGCTGATCGTACTCCTGAGAATGCCCACTGCGCCGCAGGGTACGTAAGCGATTTTCCAACATCATTCTTGCCTCAGTACGTCCTAGAGACTGGAATTTAACACCTTTAACGTCATTTGCCACCAAAAAAAATAAGCGCTGGGCATAAAGTGTGGTGAACAAATCCTGGTTCTCATCAACCATACAGATTTTGTAGAGTAAACCCCAAGTTGGATGGTTTATGTAAGTTTCTGCGTTTTCTGGATTCATTTAAGAGTCAAGGTGTAGTCAAGGTGGAAGTATATATATCTTTTCGCAGTGAATTCCAAACATTCAGACGATAATACCAACATTCGTCAGAATATTTGGTTAAAATGCGAAGCTGCGGTTACGAAGACCTCGATCTAGTTCCTAATGGGCAGATGAAGCTAGTGGTAGTGAAGCGCAATGGTACAACAGAAGCCGCGAAGCGTAGATTCAAAAAGTAGAGGCTGTTTGACAAATATCACCATCTGCTTTGGTGACTTCAATTTAGCAATCTGTGGGGACAAGGCACAAAACATTGCCGCTCCTCTGGTTGAAAGTTCGACGTGAGAAGGAAAAACACCCTTTGAAGTTCCCAACGGCAACGGCGAATTTTTCAACTTCTTTCCATACTGCCACAACTGTTGCCCAATGGCACAAAATTGGGGAAGGTGGGGTTCCCTCTGGGGATAAGGGGTAATGGGGATTGGGTACTGGGTACTGGAAGAAAACTATCATTTATGCAAAAGGTCTATTGATTATCCAGTATTTTCAGTGGTGCAATTTGTGCCTGAGCATTGTGCAGAGATTTATAAGGGTACTCGATCGAAAATCTTAAGATTAGTTTGTAGTGTTCGCGTAAGGCTGGTTAATAGCTAAAATCTACAGGAAATGGTAGGGGATCAATTTTATGGCTGGGTAGCTATTTAAATTACCCTACCATATTGTTACTTATAGCTCAATACTGTTCGGTTAAGGCAAGAGACGCGATGAATCGCAGTCTCTACAATAATTAGTCTTTGGTAGAGACGGCAATTTAATGTTTTACTTCTGACTCCTGAATTCTGAATTCTGCTGTATTACCTCTTACCATTTTTTCGGTGCAAAATTACGCCTGAGTTCCGATAGCTAGCCGTATTCCCCAGAATAAGATTAAAGTTGCGATCGCCAGCCAGTCACGCCCTTTTAATCGTAAATCGTGCCACTGGACTCGATGCTCATTGGGACTGGTAAAACCCCGCACCATCATGGCATTTGCCATTTGGTCGGCTCGTAAGAGCAGATTTTCTAAAAGTCTCTCTGCAACTGTCATCCAAACCTTGAATGCTCCTTTCAATCCCAGCTTTTTCCAATTAATTGCCCTTGTCATTACGGAGCGAAATAAGTTTTGCACTTCTTCTAAAACCAAGGGAATGAAGCGCAAGGACAAGGTTAAAGTTAAAGCAATTTCTGTGACAGGCAACTTGAAGCGTCGCAAGGGTTGCATTAGGCTTTCTATGCCAGATGTGATTTCTTCTGGTGCGGTTGTCAGCAGATAGAGGTTAGTGCTGTAAATAACGGTAAATATAAGTGTACTCAGGCGTACCGCCAAACTCAGTGAGTAGCGAGTAACTTTAACCGGGCCTTTATGAAATAGCACGTAGCTGTATGCTTTTTTCTCGGCTGGTGGCTCTTGAATATTATTAGAGAATGCTTGCTGGGTTAATATTTGTTCGTTAGCTGGCAGGCGTGACTGATAATCTACACCCAATCCATCAGGACTGATGGCTGCGATCGCTAGCACAAAAAACGATAGCATTAATAGCCAACCCATTTGCTGCTGCCATACGCGTCGAGGAATTCTGGCAATCAAGGTGGCAATAATCAAAATTACCACCAGCAGCACCCGCCAATTGTTATTGGCTAAAACATAGCTTGTTAAAAAGCTCATCAACCAAGCGAACTTGACTCGCGGATCGATTTTATGCAGCCAAGTTTGGGGTTGTTCTAAATAAAGTCCAAGTGGCAGCGATCGCAATAAATCCATTTTAGAATTAGGAATTAGGAGTTAGGAGTTAGGAGTGAGGAGTTTTGACTTTAACTCATAGCTTTCACTTTGTGCCGCTATCAAACTCAAGTCGATAGGGTTCTATAGTTAGCAATTTTGACTTTAACTCATAACTCCTAACTCTTAACTCCTAACTCTTAACTCCTAACTTATTTTGACGCGAGTTGCTCTATTAACATTACCACTTTCGGCATCACGGACTTTCTTGCTCCGCCACAGTAAAATAATTGGCGTGCCTTTAAATCCTAGCTGTTGACGAAATTGCCGTTCAATGTAGCGGCGGTAGTTGTCGTTGAAGCGTTTCGAGTCGTTGACAAATAGTGCGATCGTTGGTGGTTGGCTACTTACTTGTGTACCATAATAAATCTTCCCTTGACGCCCACCACGGGATGCCGGCGGTGAATGCCAGCTAACGGCATCTGTTAAGACTTCATTAATTACTGATGTGCTGACACGGCGTTTGTGTGATTCAGCCGCAGTTTTCACCAATTCTAAAATCTTTTCTACCCGTTGTCCTGACAAGGCACTCACAAAAATCGTTTCTGCCCATTCGGTAAAATGTAACCGTGATTGC
The DNA here is from genome assembly GCF_034530995.1 of Nostoc sp. DedQUE04. Taxonomy (NCBI): domain Bacteria; kingdom Bacillati; phylum Cyanobacteriota; class Cyanophyceae; order Nostocales; family Nostocaceae; genus Nostoc; species Nostoc sp. DedQUE04. The sequence continues at coordinate 150,822 of NZ_JAVRCA010000002.1, forward strand.
AGAGTTTTTTCGTAATCGTAGATTGTGTAAGAGTCTTTTTCGACTGCATCCCACTTATTAACGACGATGATGCAAGCTCGACCATCTTCGATAATCCGCCCAGCTAATTTTTGGTCTTGCTCGGTGACTCCATCTAAAGCATCTATTACTAATAAAACCACGTCAGCGCGGCGAATCGCTTTGAAAGCACGGTTAATGCTAAAAAATTCTGTGCCGTATTCGATGTGTTTCTTTTTACGAATGCCGGCGGTGTCAATCAAGCGGTAGGTTTGTCCGGCTCGTTCAATGACAGTATCAATAGCATCGCGGGTTGTGCCGGAAATGGGGCTGACAATTGCCCTTTCTTCCCCGACAAAAGAGTTGAGTAAGCTCGATTTGCCCACATTCGGGCGTCCCACAATTGCTACTTTGATTTCATTCGTTTCTGGAATGTCTTCAATAGCAGGGATGTGATTAACTAACTCGTCGAGTAATTCTCCTGTACCACTGCCATGAATCGCGGAGATGGGATAAGGTTCGCCCAATCCCAATTCCCAAAACTCGGCAGCTTGCATTAAGCCTTGTTCTGGGGATTCACATTTATTTACAGCTAGTAGTACAGGTACGGGTTGTTGGCGCATCCATTCGGCGATTTCTAAATCTGCTGATGTGGGGCCTGTTTGACCATCGACGACAAAAATAGCGCCACATGCTTCTGCAAGGGCTGTCATTGCCTGTTGGCGAATCAGTGGTAAAAATTCGGTATCATCATTAAAAACTAAACCACCAGTGTCTACCACTAAAAATTCGCGACCATTCCAGAAAGCTGGTAGATAAGTGCGATCGCGTGTCACTCCCGGTTCATCATGGACAATCGCCGTTTGTTCCCCGGCGAGTCGATTAACCAGGGTGGATTTGCCCACATTTGGGCGTCCGATAATTGCAACAATTGGCAGTGCCATAAAACCAGGGTAAGTGAGAGACGTAGTATATCACGTACTTACATTTTACTCGCTTTAAACTTGAAGTTTTAATAATTTCCCATCATCTGAGGCGATGTCTACGACGGTCACTGAGCCTGTCCTGAGCGTAGCCGAAGGGCGCAGCCGAAGTGTGGGCTGTTTGGTAATACCATACTTTGAAAAATAAAAAAGGTAGGAAATTTTCCTACCTTTTACCCAAAAAAAGCATTTTGTAACCAAATACCAAATTAAATATCACACACGCTTTTGACGTATCTATTGCAAACCTATGACGAGGGTATGACGTTTAATTTGTAGTTGATTTCGCGATTACTCCCAGTTGCAACCCTGGTGGATAGCTACCTTCTTCCTTGATGCGCTTAATTTCAGCATCGGTTATCTGCAAATTTAACTTTTCTACCAGCGATCGCACAATATCTCCCCGATCGATTACACCAGCTACAGCACCCGCCGGAGAAAGGACGGTAATTCTCGGTAACTGCTCATTTTCTAGCTTGTTAATTACCTCAGCGATCGCTGTTGATTCTGTGACGGTAGGTATTTCTGTCAGCGGACGCACTATGCTGTGTAAGGTTTCGGTTTCCCATTCACTCCTTTGGGTTAAACGGAAATCGTCAATGGAAACTAGACCCCGATAACGTCCATCAGAAGCGGCAAAATAAACCTGTGAGGGAGTGGTTTCTAAGAGGTATAAATCGGCAAAGGAACGCAATGTCTGGTCAGCATCAATTACGCGAAAGTCACGAGTCATCGCATCGGCCGCTACCACTTTGAGTAAGCTTTCTTGCAATGTAGTCATGTTGTCATAGGTGTTAGCATTGCGGACAGCAAACCAACCTAACAGCGCAATCCACAAACCAACTACTAACTCTCTGGTGACGAAATCTACAACAAATCCGAAAGCGATCGCAGCATAACCCAATATTTGCCCAGATTTTGCAGCCAAGTGTACGGCTTGAAAACGATTACCTGTGATTTGCCATAGTGCTGCTTTTAATACTTGTCCTCCATCTAGAGGTAAGCCGGGAATCAAGTTAAATAGAGCCACCACTAAGTTAATTCTTGCCAAATCTCCAACCATGACACTGAGGGGATTAGTATCAGGAATCAGAAAAGCTGCCAGACGGAGTAGGACAAATAGGATGATACTCACCAAAGGGCCAGCGATCGCTACTTGAAAGGCTTTAAAAGGAGTTTTAGATTCTTCTTCAATGGCAGCAATCCCGCCAAACATAAATAGGGTAATTGAATTAACTCTAATACCTTGCGATCGGGCTACCAAGCTATGACCCAACTCATGCAATAGCACCGAACCAAATAGCAGCAGTGCCATAACTATTCCAGCACTCCAAGCTATAACAGGCCCCCATTCCTGGTAAGCTACCCCAAAATTCAGGGTTGCCAACCCTAAAATCACAAACCATAACGGGTCTAAAAACAGGGGAATTCCAAATAATGACCCAATTCTCCAATTTGTTTGCATTACATTGCCCTAAAACTAGATATCGCCAGTACTTTTTATACCGAAATACTTCCTTTGTTCCTATACACATCTATATTGAGTATCGATTCGGTAGTAACAAGTGACGAAATGCTCTTATTTCTAGAATAGACAATTAATGCCTGTGAGCAAAACTCTGGAATTGGGAATTGGGCATGAGGTTAAGGTAAAGGTGAGAGGTAACAGGTGACAGGGAATAATCTATACTCTTTACCCTGTAACCTATTCCCTTCTTCACCCCCTACTCCCCCTGCCCAAAATCATTTTTAGGAGTTTTGCATCGATAGCGGGGTTACAAGTAACACCTCTGTCATCACAAAACTATAGACGACCGATGTTAGTCAATCCTAAAACAATGCCAACGCCGATAATATGACCAAAAGCCATCGCTGCAACGAATGTTGGAATACTAATCGGCAGGATAGGGAACTTGGGTCCAACTAAGGGTTTTTCAATCCTAGTACTTAGTAAAACTATTACTAAGCTACTGATGCTGATGATGATTCCTACTGTGGGATTCCACGCGGGTGTTGCGGGAACAGTTTCAGCTGCTGCTAGTAAAATAGATGAAATCAAGCTTTTGTCTCCTAAAATATAGACCTACAAGATTATAAAATTACCAAGGCACAAAAGTTTTTCGGATAGTTTAGACTTTCTTGATATTATTTTAAATTTGTTGTTAAATTTTTTATGCGCGTTAAGATTTGCGGCATCACTCAACCACAGCAGTCTATAGCGATCGCCTCTCTAGGCGCAACGGCATTAGGATTTATTTGTGTGCCAAACTCACCTCGTTACGTGACTAAATCCCAAATTCGGGCAGCAGTGGCAGAACTCCCAGCAAATATTGACACAATTGGGGTTTTTGCCAACGCTAGTATCCCTGAAATCAGTCAGATAGTTGCTGATTCTGGATTGACTGGTGTGCAGTTGCACGGAGATGAATCAACAAATTTTTGCTACCAATTACGTCAAGCTTTACCCAATGTCGAAATTATTAAAGCACTGAGAATTCGTAGTCTTGAGCATCTTGACACAACGGCTGATTACACCAAATTTGTAGATACTTTGCTACTTGACGCCTACCATCCGCAACAACTAGGTGGTACAGGCAAAACTTTAGATTGGACGATGCTAGAGCAATTTAGCCCTAGTTGTCCTTGGCTTTTAGCAGGAGGATTAACAGCCGATAATATTGTGCAAGCCCTAAATCAGGTTAATCCTAGCGGCGTTGATTTATCTAGTGGTGTGGAACGGACACCAGGAGATAAGGATTTAGATAAAGTAGCCAAGTTGTTTGAGAAGTTGGGGAGGAGGTAGTGAAGAAGGCAATAGGGTACAGGTAACAGGGTACAGATTATTCCCTGTCACCTGTTACCTGTCACCTCTCCCCTAACCCCACTCCCCATTTATTAAAAGAATGCTGGTTGGTGGCGAATCAAGTTGAAAAATTCTTCGCGGGTTTTGTTGTCTTCTTGAAATACACCAAGCATTGCGCTCGTGACAGTCCAAGAACCTGGTTTCTGGACGCCACGCATCACCATACACATGTGGCTAGCTTCCATCACTACAGCAACGCCTTGAGGTTCAAGAATCGTCTGGATTGCTTCGGCAATTTGGCGGGTTAGTCTCTCTTGTACTTGTAAGCGACGGGAATACATCTCAACAATCCGGGCCAGCTTACTCAGTCCAACAACTTTTTGGTTAGGAATATAAGCAACGTGCGCTCTACCCATAAATGGCAGCATGTGGTGTTCGCACAGACTAAAGAAGTTAATATCTCTAACAAGTACCATCTCGCTATGCCCTTCATCAAAGATGGCATCGTTAACAAGTTCTTCAAGAGATTGGTTGTAGCCACTGGTCAGAAACCGCATTGCTTCGGCTACTCGTTTGGGTGTTTTTAGGAGTCCTTCGCGTTCGGGGTCTTCGCCAACTCCCAGTATTAGTGTCCGCACGGCGTCTTTCATTTCCTCCATCTGTTCCTCTGTTGGCGGGAACACATCCGGTTGTCGCCCGTTGTGGGTGTTGCGATCGGGTCTAGGAGTTATGGCTTCTGCCAAATCGGGAATCAGAGGCGATTGAGAGCAATTGGAACCGTTGGAACTAGCAATAGTCATGATTCAGTCTTGGTTATGGTTTAGTCATCAGTCATTGGTCATTGGTCATTGGTCATTGGTCATTTGCAAAAGACAAAAGACAAAGGACGAAGGACTAATTTAGAGTGCGCCAGCGCTGGGCATCAGAGTCAATTCATCAATCACTGCCTGTTGTGGTAACAGAACTGTGTAGAGAATTGATTGAGCCACAATTTCCGGGGTTAACATTTTGGAACGGTCTAAGTTGACATGGACTGTTTCTGTATCCCAAAGTTCGGTATTGACTGCGCCGGGACAAATAGCTGTGACACGAATACCGTGAATGCGTTCTTCTTGTGCCAGGGTTTGAGAGAGGGCTATCAAACCAGCTTTGCTGACGCTGTATGCTCCCCAACCGGGAAAGGGTTGCTTGGCGGCAATTGAGGCGACGTTGATAATTGTGCCTGTGCCTCGATCGCGCATTGAAGGTAAAATCCCCACAATGCACTGAAACACACTGGTGAGATTCAAGTCAATTACCTGCTGCCAGTCTTCTAGGGGAATTTCGCTCAAAGCGCCTGTATAAGCGATGCCAGCATTGTTTACCAGAATGTTTATATCACCAAAGTCAAGGGCGATCGCTTGGATCTTGTCTTTGACTTCCAAAATCCGCGCTAAATCTACAGCGTAAGCTTTCGCTTCCACCCCAGTATGCTCTACGGCTTCTCTTACTGCCTCCAACTTATCCAAAGAACGGCTGACTAAGGCAACATCTATTCCCGCTTTTGCAAAGGCTAAAGCTGTTGCTTTCCCAATTCCACTACTGGCCCCAGTAATCAGGGCGCGTCGTTTTTGCTCAACACTCATAGTGTCTCCCAATGTTTTGGCAGTTCCCAAAGCCTATTACCACCCCATTATTCACACTTCTCGGTTTGGATAGATTAAAGGAATCTAAAAATCTGATGATTTTCATTAAGCAGATGTTATGATGCAGCACAATAGTAACCATATTGTGGTTTTTAACAGTAAAGACAACAAATTGTTGCCTGGAAAACCACGCGGTACATCGTACATTCAAATTAGATTATTTACATAATACAAAATCCACTCAATCAAATTGAGTAGACTTGCAAAAAATGCAAATGCCTATGGCTAGATTGTTAAAAATCTTTAAGCACATAGGCAATTATAGCATTCCTGTTTTGCTAATCTATCATTATAGAGTTGCTTTAGTGGGCAACTTCTGTAAAGACACCAATTTTGCGGAATTTTTCATAGCGCAGTTGGCGGCGTTCTGGAGCGGTTAAACGATTGAGTTCGTCTAAGTTTTCCATCAACACTTGCTTAAGAGTAGTAGCGGCTTTTAAGGGGTCGGAATGAGCGCCACCAGTGGGTTCAGGCAGTATTTGGTCGATAATTCCCAACTTTTTCAGGTCATGGGAAATAATTTTTAGCGCCACAGCGGCTTGGGGAGCCTTACCAGCATCTTTCCACAAAATTGCAGCGCAGGCTTCGGGAGTGGCGACGGTATAAACGGAGTGTTCAAACATGAGTAAGCGATCGCCTACACCAATACCAAGTGCGCCGCCGGAACCACCTTCACCGATAACTGTGCAGATAATTGGCACATCCAAACAGAACATTTCTCGTAAGTTGTAAGCGATCGCTTCTCCTTGACCTTGGTGTTCTGCTTCTACCCCAGACCAAGCTCCTGGTGTGTCGATAAAAGTTAGTATCGGCATACTAAACTTGTTGGCGTGTTCCATCAACCGCATGGCTTTGCGATAGCCGCCAGGGTAAGGCATTCCAAAGTTACGGGCAATATTGTCTTTAGTATCGCGGCCTTTTTGATGACCCAACATCACCACAGGTTGTCCACTCAGACGACCAACACCACCAACTAAAGCCGGATCGTCACCACCACAGCGATCGCCATGCAATTCCATCCATTCATCACTAATTGCCTGAATGTAATCGAGAGTACTGGGGCGACGCGGATGACGAGCGACTTGTAATCGCTGGGACGGGGATAGACTAGTGAAAATTTCCTCACGTAGTTGCATGGCGCGTGCTTCTAGTTGACGAATTTGACCAGAAACATCTACGCCATTTTCTTCTGCAAGTTGCCGAATTTGATCGATTCGGGTTGCGAGTTCTGCTAGGGGCTTTTCAAAATCTAACAGTAGCGGTTTACGCTCGGTAGTTGCCATCGTAGGGTTTATAAGTACGAGTTATAAGTTATCTATCCTTTGTTTTTTGTCTTTTGTCCTTTGTCCTTTGTCCTTTGTCCTTTGCAAATAACAAATGACCAATGACCAATGACCAATGACCAATGACTAATGACCAATGACTAATGACCAATGACTAATAACCAATGACCAATGACCAATGACTAAACCAACAGCGGTCTAAATCCATGTTTCACTGATACCTTACCAATCTGCTCCATTTTGTCTACGGTAATCTGATTCCGTCCCCAGGAAAAGTTCGTGTATAACTTCTCAAATTCCAGCAGCATTGATTCGGCAAAACAAGCAAATAACTGGCGGGCTGGCACGTCCATATTGACGATTTTCATTATTTTCCAGTCAATATCCAGGGAATGCTCTACAATCCCACCATTTAACACATATACACCAGGATGCTGAACTTTTGTTGCTAAGTTTTTCGGATAGCCACCATCAATCAATAAACAGGGTTGTTTCAAAGTGGCCGGGTCGATTTCCACGCCTCTAGGCATACTCGCAACCCAAACTACAATGTCAGCTTCAGGTAATGCTTCTGTCAAACCCATGATTTTTCCTCGCCCCAGTTCGCCTTGCAGTTCTTTGAGGCGTTCTTGGTCGCGGGCGATCAACAGAAGTTCTTTGACATCTGTTTTCGCATCTAGCCAGCGGGTAACTGCACTACCAATATCTCCAGTTGCGCCACATATAGCAACAGTCGCTTTTGACAGATCGATTCCCAATTGTTTTGAGGCTTCTTCCACCTGCTTACAAATAATGTATGCAGTATGTGTGTTTCCTGTAGTAAAACGTTCAAACTCTAGTTTAATGTTGCGGACTTGGCTAAACTGGTCTAACTTAAAGTTTTCAAAAATAATTGAGGAAAATCCGCCTAAAGCTGTAATGTTAATGCCATGCTTTTGTGCATGGGCCATCGCGTTGAGGATTTTGCGTGTTGCAGCTTTGATGCGCCTACTAGCAAGCATCTCTGGCAAAAAGCAAGATTCTACATACCGTCCTTCAATTTGTTGCCCAGTTATACTGGTGACAATAATGCTATCGACAATTTGCGGTGGGGCGCTGCACCAAAAGTCTAGCCCTTGATCGGCATATTCTGGGTATCCCAATTCTTGAGCTACCGATTGAGCGTGTTCTAAACTAGTCAAATGTCCAATTAGACCAAACATGTAGTGATTATTAGGCTTATGCTGTCTTGAGGGCGTGGAATTTAGTAGAGTTAGGAGTTAGGAGTTAGGAGTACGATTCATAATTTCTCACTAATCATTCCTCACTCCTAACTCTTTTAAGCGGCTATGAGTCCGTAGGCTGACAAGCGCATGATGTCGCGAGTCGTGAAGCCTATGTTACTTAATGCTTCACCGTATTGAATCATAAAGTCTTCTACTAAAGCATCTTTTTCCATTGCCATTGTGTGGGCATCACCCTCTACTTGGTTGAGCATTTTCCAGACGATGGGTAGGTTATGGCGATTTGCAAGTTCAAGTTCAGCTTTGGATTCTGTGAAGTGTTCTTTCAACCAAACTTCTCCAAAGTTGAGGTGGCTATACTCATCTTTTACTACTCCTTCCGTGATTTTGCGGGCAAAAGCATCGGCAACGGGGATGTAAATGTTATATGCTGCGATCGCAAAACATTCGATAATCAAAGACTGAATCAACAGACAAGTAACGACCTTCCCGGACGCTGCTGCTGTTTGGAAATTTTGGTGTAGTCCAGAGAAAAATTCTTTGGCAAATTGCAAATCTGGGGTAACTTCCAAATTCCGCCCACAAGCTTCAAATCCTTTCTTGTGTCGGCTTTCCATCTTGGAGAGGCGAATCAATTCATCATGAGATTCTGGCAGCAGTTGGGCTAATGTGATGTAATTTTCATGGGCTTCTTGTTCCCCTTCAATCACGATCGCATTAATCCGGCTATAAGCATCTTTGTATGTTTCGCTCTTGAAATCTAATTCTTTAAATTGGTCTGCAAGCTGCTGCATAGTTATCTTTACTCCTGTAAACCTGAGTTATTTGACACCAAGTATTGATTTTCCCTATGAACTAAGAGTAACAATTACTGTGGTTTAATTTAACTTAACAAGTAGACTATGTTTATAGATTAATTGTTGCTGGGGGCAATGTTCTAGTACTAGCGAAATAAATGCTTTGCAGTTTAAGTTTATGTTCAAATCAAACCCGAATCTGAAATCTAGCGATTTTTTGAGCCTAGTAATCTTACTGCTAGGGGCATTTATCGTTTTACTACCATTGTTTGTGGTCTTTCTCACCTCCTTTGCACCGACATCCGCCAGCCCAGAAAATTTGTTCAAAAATAACTGGTCTTTAGCAAATTACCGCGTTGCGTGGCAACAAGGAAAATTTTTGCTGGCGTTTGCTAATTCTACCTTGGTAGCGATCGCTGTGACGGCGTTTCAGATTGTCACTTCTGCTTTAGCTGGTTACGCCCTAGCACGGTTGAAGTTTCGGGGACGCCAAGCACTGTTATTAGTCGTTTTAGCAACTTTAGTGATTCCCTTTCAGTTATTGGTGATTCCCATCTTTTTGGTGTTGAAGTGGGGACACCTGATAAATACATACTGGGCGCTGATTTTACCCACTGCGGTTAGCGGATATGGGATTTTCTTATTACGTCAGTATTTCCAGACAATTCCTGTAGAGTTAGAGGAAGCCGCAGCGATAGATGGGGCGAACCGACTGCAAATTTTGTGGCGGGTGATGTTACCTTTAGCCCGTCCGGCCTTGCTAACGCTGTTTTTGTTCACCTTCATCGGTGAGTGGAATGATTTATTTAAGCCTCTAGTATTTACGACAAGACCAGAATTAAGCACAGTGCAACTAGCATTGGCTGAGTTTCAGGAGCAATTTACGAATAATTGGCCCTTGATGATGGCAGCAGTAACAATAGCCACAATTCCAGTGATGGTATTATTTCTCATCGGTCAGCGTCAATTTCTTCAGGGTATTGCGGCGACAGGGATTAAGAATTAGTGGGGAAGGCGGTAAGTGGAAGCCCGATTTTAGTTACTAGAGATGCCCACTCGACAAGAAATAATTTGAATTGGTATTAGTTAAAAATAGCTGCAAAGAAAATCCCGCAGGAAAATTATGAACTTTTATGACACTGAGCGTAATCATTGCTAACTAAACTGAAGCAATAATTATACACCTCCCGTCAGGAACGAAAACACTCATGAGTTCTCAACAAGTCATAGATCCTCAAATATTACAGCAGTTACAAGAAGAAATTCAGCAGAAAATGAATGAAAGCCTAGAAAACGCTGACTTACATTCAGTGCTTGAAAAGTACGGCTTATTAGAATATAGAGTCTTGAGAATTCATTGGCAGTGTAATCTCGATCCCAATCAACTCCAATCTGATGATGCACTTGATGAACAGCAACCCAATACATTATTGGCAGAAACTTCAAGACCTTCAATACCAGAAATTGTGTTAGTCAAAAAAGCATTGTGTATCCCTTGTCCATCAACTGGTAGCCCTTTAGGCTGTAACTGCTAAATAATTTTATCTTCGGACTGCAAAGAGTTTATTCTAGTGAATGTAAAAATACTAAACTTTGCTTTTATGTAGTAGCTAGGCTACAAAGATAACATCAGCGTACTAACATCACTACTTAGCAAAAAGCAGTATTTTAATAAACTCTGATGTTTTGAGCGCCAGTTTTTCATGTCTCAAAATCGAAGCAGTTGCCACTGGAAGTTAGGAATAGTGAGTACTTTAGTAATTGCTAGAGTGCTCACTTTTGCTGAGAGTTTTGCTCTAGCTCAAATTCAAAAAGATGCCACACTTGGATCTGAAAGTTCAATCATTACACCAAAGCTAATCGATGGTCAGCCTATAGACCAGATCGATGGTGGAGCAGTTCGTGGTACAAACTTGCTCCACAGCTTTGAAAAATTTTCTATCTCTGCGGGAAGGACAGCCCATTTTAACAATGCAATCAATATTCAGAACATCATCAGTCGGGTGACAGGCAATTCTGTTTCTAATATAGATGGCATTCTCAAAGCTAACGGCACAGCCAACGTATTTCTGATTAATCCTAACGGCATCGTTTTTGGGCCTAATGCTTCTTTAAATATTGGCGGTTCATTTGTGGCTAGTACGGCGAGTAGTTTGAACTTTGCTGATGGTACAAACTTTAGTGCTACATCACCTCAAACTGCACCTCTACTCACAGAAAGTGTTCCTATAGGTTTACAATTCGGAACAAATCCTCGACCTATCCGCAATCAATCCCAAGCAAGTCCCAATAATGCAATTAATACCTTCGGACAAGGTGTTGGTCTACAGGTGCAGCAAGGCAAAACCCTAGCACTTATAGGCGGCGATCTAACGCTAGAGGGCGGGAATTTAACGGCAAGTGGGGGAAGAATTGAGTTAGGAAGCGTTGCTGGCAATAGTTTGGTCAGTCTTAATTCAACGAATCAAAGTTGGGCGCTAGGATATGAAGGTGTTCAAAATTTTCAGAACATCGAACTCACCCAGCAAAGTGAGATTCCATCTACTGTAGATACCAGTGGCAAAGGTGGCGGTAATATCCACTTGCAAGGACAACGAGTACTGGTAACTGACGGTTCACAAATTTTGGCTTTTACCCTGGGAGCGCAACCAGGAGGAAATTTAACAGTGAACGCTTCCGAGTCTGTAGAACTTGGACTAAATACGTTCTTGTCTACTGGAACTTTCGACACTGGAAACTCTGGGAATATAAATATTACTACCAGAAAGTTGATTGCCAAAGATGGAGCGCAAGTCTTAATGTTCAATGTTGGTTCGGGATTGGCCGGACAATTGACCATCAACGCCTCAGATTCCGTAGAACTAATTGCAGGTATCCCCATTTCTCCTTTGCCAGATGGTAGTGATTTAATATCCAGTGGATTATTTAGTGCAACTTATGGCGCTCAAAATGCTGGCAGCATAATAGTTAATACTGGAAAGTTACGTATCGAGGGAGGGGCAGCAATATCAACAAGTTCTGAGGGTGTACTTGGGCGTTTTTCTAACCAATTTATACCAGCTACCGGAAATGGAGGAGATTTGACAGTGAACGCCTCCCAGTCCGTAGAATTAATCGGAACCTCAGCAAATGGTTCTAGGCTCAGTAGCTTGTTTGCTGGCACTCAAGGGCCTGGAAATGGCGGCAACTTGACCTTAACTACAGGGCAATTGGTTATCAAAGATGGGGCGGCAATAACTGTGAGCAGTGAAGCTCGAAACAATGTTAACTATCAAGGGGGTGTATCCAATTTCGGTCTAGCAGGCGAACTCAATATAAGCGCTCGTTCCATCCTGCTGGATAAAGGAAAACTCACATCTAATAGTGAGTCAGGTAAGGGCGGTGATATTGGGGTACAGGTGCGGGACTTGTTACTGATGCGTCGCAACAGTCAAATCTCTACTAATGCCGGAGGTGATAAAACTGGCGGTAATATCACCATCAATTCACTTAATGGCTTTCTCGTCGCGACTCCCTTCGGAAATAGCGATATTACTGCCAACGCCAACTTTGGTTCTGGTGGTAAAATTGCGATCGCTGCTAAGAATATCTTTGGGTTTGTGTCACGCACCCGTGCAGAGGTGGAGAGGCTCGATCCAAAAGATATAAATCCGAATAATATACCAACAAGTGATATCACTGCATTTTCTCAGCAAAACCCTTCATTAAGTGGCACTGTACAAATCAACTCACCGGATGCTGACCCCAGTAAAGGATTAGTGGAACTACCTGTAAATCTGGTTGATGCTTCGCAGCAAATTGCTGCTGGTTGTAGTTCTGGTGGAAAAATAGGAAGAAGTTCATTTTTTACTACTGGGCGTGGAGGAATACAAGCCGATCCCACAGAGCCATTGATAGCTGATGATGCAGTGTTGGCAGATTGGATTGCGCTCCCTCCAGAGAGTCAGAATCGGGCTGGCGGTATTGAGAAAAGAGCCGTTGTTCAGGCGCAGGGAAACACAGAAGAAAAATCACAGAAGGTTAATTCTGTCAATGAGCCTACTCAAATTGTAGAAGCCCAAGGGTGGATTCTAGATGCCAATGGGAATGTGGTTCTGGTTGCTCAAGTACCCACTGCATCGCCTCATAACTCTTCGCTCGTCGCTACATCTTGCGGTGCTAATTAAAAATTGAGATTCTCAAACTTTTGTTGGTGCGTCGGCGTAGCCCATCGTAGACATCGCTGATTTGCAATGAACTTTATATGAGCGATTGAGCGATCGCCTCTTGTACTAAACTAAGCTGTCGGCGCGTTGACATAGCCCACCGTACCTCGACTTTTAAGTAAGCTATACGTAGCATCTTGTAGAGAAGGTATCGCTTTTGGCATCATAACATCCACATAAAAAATAACAGAATTTGATTCCCTGGTGGGATGGAAAGCGAGGAATTTAAAAGATTGTAATGAAATATATATTCCGCGTTCAGGCAGAACATTCTCGTGTGCCAAATCTTTATTAATTATGTATAAAAGTTAAACTCTATAAACTCTGACAAAAATAAAAAACTGATTACCGATTTCGATGTACATTCCTTAAAACGGCTAAAGCTTCCCTGCTATACGGCAACTATTATTTATTTAGAAAGGTGCAAGATAAAATATGACAAATATTTGGGGCTTGGTTAAAGGCGGAATTGCAATTGGTGGTACAATAATTCTATCTGGAAACTCTGCTATTGCCAAAGTTAACCTGGATGCTACTCTACCTAATAATTTTGGCATTACAGCACAGGAAAAAACCAAAATTATTCAAGGTGGTAACTGCAAAAACACCGCAGATATTCAGAACATTATTAACAAAGTAACAGATAAAAAGTATAGTCTATTAAGAAATAGAATCATAAAAATTGACTTTCAGCACAGTATCAAACCAACTCAAATTCCATCTATTGACCCATCTAAAATTCCAGATATAAATACTGATGAAAAAAAGCAAGTTACTGATTATTTACCACTAATAATCCCAGTTAAACCTATCCAGCTATCGGGTTGCACTTGTTGGTCAAATGATGTACATGACTTTGTTAACTGTCCGTGCCCTAAATAATTTGGGAGCATCCCACTTTCGTTCACACAAGTGATCGCACCTTCTACTAAACTTAGGTGTAGTGCGATCACTTCTTTGCAATTACCTTCTACCTTTATATAAGCGATCGCCCCTTCTACTCAAATCAGGTGCGATCGCTTTCTTCGCAGTGACCTTCATACAAGCGATCGCACTTCTATTAAACTCATCTGTGGTGCGTTGGTGTAACCCTTCGTAGACATCGCTCCTTTGCAATGACCTTCATACAAGCGATCGCTTTTTTTACTCAAATAGGTGTGAGTGCGATCGCTGATTGGCTATGGACTTTATGCAAGCGATCGCCTTAATAAAGCCTGTAGGCTTATCCAAACCACAAGCAGAGTGTGAGACTTGAGGAGATATGAATTACTCAATTCTCTTGAGCGGTCAACGGTCAGTAGCCAGATTTATGAATGCTTTAAGCAAATCCGGCAGAAATATATGAAGTTTTGTAACACCATGCGTAATTATAACTAGTCAAGCTGAATTCATAATTATCGGAGTTCACAAGAGCTTTAGAAATTTAATGCTTTGATTTACTCTAGACTCCGTATTCTTGATTCGTTAGTTGCCAAACTGTACTAATCAAACTCGCGTTAATTTAGTACATCACAAGATAAGTTTACACATTTACCAGTCTGCAAGGAAAGCAAAATTTATGGAATCTAAAACATTACAGTCAATAGTCATAGATGATCACACATTACAGCAGTTAAAAGACGAACTTAAGCAGGAAATGTGTGAGATAGTTAATAACGCTAACTTTAGCCAAATCCTATCAAAGTATGGGATCTTAAGACAAGAAGTGCTTCAATTTGAGTACAGAATCGACCTAAATAAACTCCAATCAAGCGATCCTGAAGAAGACAACGAAGGTCGAAATTCTTCACTAGCAACTTTAGATATGAATATCTCGATGCAAGATTGTCCCAACTGCACTTGTACTTGCTGGGCAAGTAATCTTAAAAAATGGATTCCCTGCCCATGCAATTAAGCTTGAACAATATAAATTATGAGAAATAACGTAACGCCAATTACCTGTTTTCATATAGTCTATTGTAGTCATTATGCTGCCAAAAACTATTGCAGTGGAGATGAAAGTGCTGATTTCCACGCTGACTTGCTAAATTGCTAGAAAATATCATCATCCTATTTAGTAATTGGCAGTATTTCACTACTAAATTATTTTTTTTGGGGCAAATTCTGTAATGTATAAAAGCCGAGGTAGTCGTTACTGGAAGTTCGGGGTAGTTAGTGCTTTAGAAATTGCTGCAATACTCGCCTTCTCAGGGAGTTATGTTTTGTCCGAGATTATAAAGGATGACACTCTAGGATCTGAAAGTTCAGTTGTTACACCCCAGCTAATCAATGGCCGCCCTACTGACCAGATCAATGGCGGGGTAATTCGCGGTACGAACCTGTTTCACAGCTTTGAGCAGTTTTCTGTGCCAACTGGCAGCACAGCCCACTTTAACAATCCGCTAAATATTCAAAATATTATAAGTCGGGTGACAGGCAAGTCTATTTCTAATATTGATGGCATTCTTAAAGCTAATGGCACAGCCAACCTGTTTTTGATTAATCCCAATGGGATTATTTTTGGTCCCAATGCGTCTCTAGACATTAGCGGTTCATTTGTTGCAAGTACGGCGAGTAGTCTAAACTTTGTCAATGGTACTAAATTTAGTGCCACAAATCCTCAAACCACGTCCCTACTGACAGTAACTGTTCCAGTTGGCTTACAATTTGGAGCTATACCAGGAACCATCCGTAATCAATCCCAAGCAAATAATCCAGATAGAACAACTAATACCTTCGGGCAACCCGTTGGTCTACAGGTAAAACCAGACAAAACTTTGGCACTTGTAGGTGGTGATATAAGCCTAGAGGGCGGAAATTTAACAGCAGAATCGGGACGAATTGAGCTAGGAAGTGTTGCTGGTAATAGTCTGGTCAGCTTGAACCCAACGAACCAAGGTTGGGTCTTGGGGTATGAAGATGCTCAGAACTTACAGGAAATTCAGTTAATCCAGCGAACTATTGATGGTAAAGAAATTCCATCTCAAGTAGATGCCGGAAACCAAGATAGCAACGGTGGTAATATCCAGGTACAAGGCAATACCGTGAAATTAATTGGTAACGATGTGTACTTAACAACTCAGACAATAGGTGCTGGAGATAGCGGTAAATTAATTATTAACACTAATAAATTAAGTGTTCAAGATGGTGCTCAAGTATTAACTTCTACGGTAGACAAGGGTAATGGAGGAGATTTGATTGTGAACGCCTCTGAATCCGTGGAGCTTATTGGTAGCAGCATTACCTTGCCAAATACTATTACTGGATTTATTAGTGCAAGCGCTGGTGAAGGAAAAGCGGGTGACATTACGATCAACACTAAAAGGTTTAGTATTCAAGGAGGAGCAAGGGTAACGGCGGAGTCTAGTTCAATAGTAAGGGCAGACTCTAGCGGAATAGTAAAAGGTTCACAGGTGATACCACCTGAAGGAAAAGGAGGGAATATAACTGTAAACGCCTTGGAGTCGCTAGAGATAACTGGAACCTCGACAACAGGTTTTCCCAGTCTCTTGAGTGCTTCGACTCTAAATTACGGAAATGCGGGGACAATCAATATCACCACAGGACAATTGATTGTCCGAGATAAAGGTGAAATAAACGTGAACGTTAAAGTTGCAGATAATGCAATTTACTTAGGAGATACAAGTAACCCAGGTACACCAGGCGCACTAAACGTAACTGCTAGCTCCATACTTCTAGACAACCAAGGAAAGTTCACATCAAGTAGTCTGTCAGGACGGGGCGGTAACATTACGCTACAGGTGCGAGACTTATTACTGATGCGTCGCAACAGCCAAATATCTACTAATGCTGGGGGTGATAAAACTGGTGGTAATATCACCATAAAAGCACCTAATGGCTTCCTCGTCGCTGCTCGCTTTGGAAATAGCGATATCACCGCCAATGCCAACTTTGGCTCTGGTGGTAAAATCGAAATCACCTCTAAGAGCATCTTTGGGTTTGTGCCACGTACCCGTGCAGACGTAGAAAGGCTTGATCCGAAGGATATCGACCCAAATAATCTGCAAACGAATGACATCACGGCATTTTCTCAGCAAAACCCTTCATTAAATGGCACTGTACAAATTAACTCACCAGATGCTGACCCCAGTAAAGGATTAGTAGAATTGCCCGTAAATCTGGTTGATGCTTCGCGGCAAATTGTTGCTAGTTGTAGTTCTGGTGGAAAAATAGCAAGAAATTCATTTATTACCACTGGACGTGGAGGAGTAGTAGCCGATCCCACGGAGCCATTGATAGCTGATGATGCTGTACTAGCAGATTGGATTGCCCTTCCTCCAGAGAGTCAGAATCGTGCTGGCGGTATTCAGAAAAGAGCTGTTGTTCAGGCGCAGAGAAACACAGAAAAAAAATTACAGAAAGTTAATTCTGTCAATGAACCTACTCAAATTGTAGAAGCCCAAGGCTGGATTATAGATGCCAATGGGAACGTAGTTCTGGTTGCTCAAGTACCCACTGAATCTCCCCATAACTCCTCGCTCACCGCTACATCTTGCGCTGCTCATTAAAATTTGAGATATGGCGATATTTCGTAACTTTGTAGTCATCCGCGATGCCTACCTCCTAATTCGTCTCCTGAATTTGCAGACGTACAGTGTGTTCAGTCGCACCACTAAGTTGTAATTCCATGATTTCACCACCCAGAGGTTCCAAGCAAGTGAGGAGCGATCGCAAGTTGGGTGTACTTGCACCAGTATCTACATATAATCGATCTGCTAAATTACCGATTCGTTTCCAAGTCATGTACAATTTAGCGATCGTTTGTTCAATTTGCGATGCTTGATTTACCAAATCAGCAGCAATGCTCAAACAGCCGACTCTTTGGGCTTCTTCTAAGGCTGTTTCAATATCAACATTTTCCTGCGTTAACGCCTGAACTTGAGCCGCACCTTTGAGATATTTCGCCAAGTTACGCGCTTCGCTAGTTACCTGTTTCAGGGTATCCACATCAGGATTAGCAGCTATTTCCTTCTGGATAAACTTTTGATGCGATTCTGGCAGTTTTTCCATTTCCTTTACCAGAGGGGCAATGTAGCGCGGGGGAAGGGTGTTATCTGCTGCTTTTTCTTTAACTGCTTCGGGTAATAAATCTGAGGACATGGCTGTCCATTCATCATTGAGTTGACGCACTTCCCGCCTAGTGATGCGATCGCCTTTTTGGGCAGCTTCACTCACCATCTGTTGCACTTCTGGGACTGCTTTGGAGGTTTCGACAAATGCCCGTTTACTGAAGTTATTCACAGATCCGGGGTCAAGTTTACCGTCTTCAATCAGAGTATCGGCACTATTCGCCAGTTGAATCCAAGAGTATGCTTGACTTTTACTGATTTCTCGCTCTTTTAGCCATCGGAGAAAGCCAGTACCGCGGCCGTCACCACCCACTTTTTCTCTGTCGCGAATCGCCCGTAAAATTCGCCCCCGCCAGATTTCAGTTTGCAAATCAAAGCGATCGCATACCTGCCAAGCTACTTCTAGCTGCTGTTGAAAATCTGACTCTAGAATCTGTTCATCTTCTGGATCGGGCAGTTCAAAGCTGATATCGGCTGGCTGTTGTAAAGCAGCAGCAAGGTCGTTGATGGAGTCGGTATCTTGCACGATTGATGACTAACTAGTGGATGCGATCGGCTTATTATGCCACAATCTGTGGACTCTCACTTAAGGGGGAGTACGGTATTTTGAGTTACAACAAAGATAGTAGGAAGGGGTAAGGGACTTCCAAATAAAAAAATATCCCATCGCTTTTAGGGCAGGGGGCAGGGAGCAGGGGGAGAGAAAGTCGTTTTGATGGGCGTGAAATTGGATAATTTATTTCTTGGAAGTCCCTAAACCACTTTTGTAAAGTCTTTAATTAATCAGAGAGAATAAAAATAAAACGATGAACCAGGTAGACTACCTCCGCATTAGCTTAATCGATCGCTGCAATTTTCGTTGTCAGTACTGTATGCCAGAGGGAGTAGAACTGGATTATATTCTCAAGCAACAGTTATTGACTGATGAAGAACTACTCACCTTAATTCAAGAGGTATTTATTCCAGTAGGCTTTACCCGATTTCGTTTGACTGGGGGAGAACCCTTGTTGCGTCCGCGTGTGGTGGATTTGGTAAGGGCGATCGCAACTTTACCCCAAACTCAAGATATCTCAATGACGACCAACGGTTTTTTGCTGGCTCCGATGGCACAAAACCTTTATAATGCTGGTCTGCGACGAATTAATATTAGTCTTGACTCTCTCGATCCCGATATTTTTGACCAAATTATCGGTAATCAGGGGCGTTCTCGTTGGCAACAAGTTTGGCAGGGGATTCAAGCTGCCCATCAAGTCGGATTCGACCCCCTGAAGCTGAATGTGGTGGTGATTCCTGGGGTTAATGACCACGAAGTTCTCGATTTAGCTGCCCTGACAATCGATAAACAGTGGCACGTTCGATTTATTGAATTTATGCCCATTGGTAATGTGCATTTATTTGGCGATCGCGGTTGGGTATCTTCAGCCGATTTACGAGAACGTATTCGCGATCGCTGGGGCTTGACAGAAGCTCAAGTTCGTGGTGCTGGCCCTGCTGATGTCTTTCAAATTCCCAATGCGAAGGGGACACTAGGATTTATTAGTCAGATGTCTGAATGTTTTTGCGATCGTTGTAATCGGATGCGCCTAAGTGCCGATGGCTGGCTGCGCCCCTGTTTATTAAATGAAACTGGTCAAATAGATTTAAAAACTGCCCTGCGTTCTGGTGTCAGCACCGCTCAATTACAAGAGCAGGTGAGACATTTACTCGGAATCAAACCAGAAATTAACTTTAAAGGGCGCGATTCTGGCATTTCAGGTGCATATACCCGCACCATGTCGCAAATTGGCGGATGAAAGAAGTTAGGAGTTAAAAGTGAGGAGTTAGGAGTTAGAAGTTAAAAGTTTTGAATAAATAAGTTTCTTCAACTCATAACTCATAACTCATAACTCATAACTTATAACTCATAACTCATAATTCATAACCATGTCGCAAATTGGCGGATGAAAAAAGTTAGGAGTTAAAAGTGAGGAGTTAGGAATTATCGTCTTGCAACTCCTAACTCATAACTCCTAACTCCCAACTGTTTAAGCTTGTCGTGAGTAGTATTCCACCACAAGTAGTTCATTAACTTGTAGTGCCACCCATTCGCGCTCAATAACGCTGTTGACTTTACCAACCAACTTATTTTTGTCAAATTCCAAATGGCTGGGAAGGTTAGCCAAACCGGGATATTGCAAGTTCGCTTCCACCAACTTCCGGGATTGTGCCCGATCTCTGACTGCAATTGTTTCCCCAGGACGGCATTGGTAGCTGGCAATATTCACCACACGACCGTTAACAGTTACGTGACCGTGATTTACCAGTTGACGAGCTGCTGGGATAGTCGGGGCTATACCCAAGCGGAAAACGGTATTATCCAAGCGCATTTCCAGCAATTGCAGCAGCACTTGTCCGGTAGAACCAGTAACACGTCTGGCTTTCCGCACATAGCGGAGCAATTGCTTTTCAGTCAAACCGTAGTTGAAGCGGAGCTTTTGCTTTTCCTCTAGACGGATAGCATACTCAGAGCGCTTCTTGCGATTCTGGCCATGCTGCCCAGGTGGGTAAGCGCGTCTGGCACTTTTACGAGTTAATCCTGGTAAGTCGCCCAAGCGGCGGACAATTCTGAGGCGGGGCCCTCTATATCGGGACATGAGTTTCCTTAATCTAATCCTGTTTAAACTTTACCGAAACATTCAATTTTGACATTCCCCTAATTTTTAATCAGGGGATTCTTGGTTTTTTGAAGCTGCTTACCGAGGTAAGACGTATCTCACCAAGGTAGACGCATCGATTTTTGCGCCAGTTGCTTTTAATCGGTAAACCCGACAAACTAGCCTCCAAGCCTGAATTCCGACCTGTCACGCCGTACTCCTGCCAATAAGTTTTTTGTGTTTATTTAGTTTCGTAGGCTACTCAATCATCAGATTGGTTTACGCAGTATTCTTACTCTGAAATACTTTTTACGTTGCCTACTTATCTTTCAAACAGCTATATTAACACAATTTCCGACATAATTAATTATGTCTATACTTGAAGCTAACGCGCCTACATATTGCACAAACTCCGTGTAGACCGTCATTAGTCATTAGTCATTAGTGTTTACTAAGGACAATTGACTTAGGACAACTTCTCCTGAAGGAGATGCTGCGCGAACACCAGTTGATGTGCTTTTCTTTTTGCGTAACAGCTTACTACCTCTGAAATTCTTAGATTACAGAGGATTTTTAAGATATTTGAGTTAGCATAACTTTGGGTGTTTGGAGAATGGCAATGTCAATGAGCAAAAAAGTGGTTAGCAGAGTTAAGAACAAACAAGGCAGTTCCACCTCCAGGATTTTAACATTACCAGTTTTGGCTATAGCTGGATGTTTAACAATCTTGCCTAATGTGGCTGTCGCTGCCTCCTACAGGAATGATTATAGTGTCTGTGCGGGTCGCCTCCTGAGTGTGGGTGTAAGGGCAGAAGCGGCATCAGAAGGTTGTGCAGCAGCATTGCGTCCAAGAGATTTGGCTGCTTGCGTGGTGAAAATTGATAAGGAAACCCAAATTGCTGCAACAGATGCGCTTTATTCTTGTGGAAAGGCCCGGCGTCCTGAAGAGTTAGCAACCTGTGTAGTTGGGGTCAGCTTAAGTACTAAAGAAGAAGCTAATCCAACAGTTTTAGATTATTGTGGACGCAGTTTGTTACCCGTGCGCTTTGGCCAGTGTGTGGTTGGCTTGCGTAGCCAAATCGACTTTCCCGCTACTCAAGCGCTAGATACTTGCATCAGTGCTGATGATAGTGTTATCGGTGCTTCATCTTCGTCTACACCGCCAACAATAATTCCTGCGGGTTCAAGTCCAAGTTTAGAAACTACCCCATTTCCAACTCAACCGGTTGTTCCAACGCAACCGATTGTTCCAACTCAACCAGTTATTCCAACTCAACCAGTTATTCCAACCCAACCGGGCACTAATTAGATTACAGTGCTTTGTGTAATTGATATACAGGTTGAATTTAGAGTGGCTATTTGCCACCCTGATTCAGGGACTACCAAAAAATAAATTATCCGATTTTAATTTGTAGGTTGGGTTGAGCAACAGCGAAACCCAACCTTATATATTTACAATGCTTCAACCTGACTGGATAATTTAACGTGAGTTCGATGAACCTCTCCCGGACAATCTCCCTCTCGCACGGGGAAAGGGAGGAGCAACGAGAAATTAGGGTTTTGGCTCTTCTCTGGGTGTCCAAGAGGGGTTGGGGGAGAGGTCAAAAAAGGGCTTGTCGAACTCACCTTAATTTACCTTTGCTGACTGTATAGCTTTGGTTAGGCAATGACAGTAATATTTACATTAGTTACTATATTTCTTACTTTGGTCTTTATATGATCATCAAAAGGTTGCAGAAGTTTCTCTACCTTGCCCAAAAAAGCTGTCCTTTTGCCCTTCTCAATGATGTCAACATCTGGTATTATCTAGACTACAAAGATATCATGCGAACTTTTAGGCGGATTGTACGCTAATGCAACTTTCGTCAAACGTTCTATTAGCTAGGACAAACTTCCGTAGCACTTCTGCCACTTGTGGGCATACGATACCTAGCACTGTTCCCAAAGTGTCCGCTGACCAGGTAAGCATTTCATTGAAATAAATGAAAAACATTATAATTCTCCTCTCCAACGCAAAGAGGAGTTGGAGAGAGGTTAGTTGAACTCACGTCAGTTTTTCAGCTTTGGGAATTTAGGATTTTGCACAATTTGTACACTTAGTTGTACTAGTCTTCTCTTTCACCAAAAGCTGTCTGTAAAACCACTGCAATACCACCGTCTTGATGATATTTGTCTGCCCAGGCACGGATAACTTCATCCAATTCTTCCATAGCCTGATCCATTTTTTCTGGGAGGATGTCAAGTTCTTCCAGCAAGCGCATGGCATTTCGTCGCCGTTCTGCCCAATTTTTCATCATGCGGAAATACCGAGCAGTATCTTCCACGGTGATGTGTGTACGTTCTTCATCGTCTGTTGGGGTATAAGAAAGACGGGTAAGCGCGTAGAAGGGCATTCCCCAAGGAGAATCAATCCGTGTTACCGTTCCTGAGTAAAGCAGACGGCGCTTAATATGTTCGCCCAAAGCTTCACTCAAAGGCATTTGGTGTTCTGGTGGCAAGTCTTCTTGCGATCGCTTGTGTAAAAACTCGATCAAATCCAGAAATTCAAAGGAGCTAACTAACTGAGCATCAGGTAAATTACTGGGCAGTTTCTGCTCAATTTGTCTTTTTTCTTCACTTGTCAGATTAGTACCAGGAACACGCGATCGCCCCGGTTGCCAAGGATATTTTTCTAGCCAGACATAAGGCAATTGAATTAAATAGCGAGGTTCTTGAGAACCCAGCATTTTTAACAGTTTGCCTTCTGTTAGTGCCTGCCTGACTTCTTCTACAATAATTTTTACTCGTTTTGGCTCCAAGTGATGCAAATGCCCTGTCATGCGCAGGTTTTGTCCCTGCTCTAGATAGGTCATGTAAATTGCACACTTTGCTGCTGTTGCGGCTGCGTCTAAAAATGCCCCATGCCTGTGCCCACTCGTCCGCATGGCACTAAAAGCCAGATAAAGCATGATCTGATCCATCGCACTGGGGTCAAGACGTTTGATCAGATCTATGTCGTTACTCATATTACAGACAATTGAATAGCACGTTTACAAAATTTTTAATCGAGAGAGAATTAGGTAGTATACACCTGGCTGAAGGCTGTCTTTACTTCAAACTATATTAGTATGCGATAACGATGATATCGGTGGTAGCGCAAACTACCGTTTTCGCATATTTCCTGCTAAAAAAGCAGAGTTAGTAGTTGTGACTATAACTGTCTGGAGCATCTAACCGGAAAATTAGAGACACCATCAAATCTAGCTTAACAGTGCTTTATGTCCCAACACTCAACTATGCTGCAATTAATCTCCAAAGCCTTTCAGTTTTCTGGTTTTTTTCATCTTTCAAGAGCAACAACGTCAAGCTGCATACACCGAATGATGGCGCTATGCTGACTCAGAATAAAAACTAGTTTACGCAGTTAATCTGGGATATCTGTTACTAGAAAAAGATGCTTTTTTGCAACTTTGGCGAGTTATTTGTAGTACACAATTGACTAGAAATAATTGGGAATTGTCTCAAAACAAATCGTTTACCAGGTGTAGCCAAATTTAGAGGTTGAGCTATACAGCCCGTTGTAAACTATCATTCCGTTCACAACCTCCAGTGATGTCTCGGCAGTATCAGCCGTTGGCTTGAGGGAAAATAATAGACATCAAGTAGAGCAAATAATTCCAATTTCAAAATACCTGTTGTTTTTCAAATATTGTTCCTCATCATATCACTATTTTTTGGTTTTGAAATAAAATTATGCATTTTAAAGTTTATAAATGATGACTATTTAAATATTTTATATTCTGCTTAAATCAAGGTTTGATGATATTTTATATCTAGCCTAAATCCCAGTTTTATTTATTATTTTCTATATGATGATTGGACACAAAAAACCGCGATTATTCCCAATTAAATCGCGTATCTATAAGGCTTTGCTGCTCGTGCTAATAACCGAAAAATTAGTTAATAGCCATACATATAATAAAACATCTTGGGTTCTATCCGATGATTGTTTAAAAAGTTTTTTGCCATAAATTTATATTTCTTTCATGAAAGAATTTTAAATTTTCATGATTTAACTAATTTATTGGCTACTTTTAAGTATGTTTTACCTCGCTATTTTATATATTTCAGAGGCTTAAATTACGTAGATAGTTGGTTGCGAGAAAAGAGTGATAATCCGTAGTAAGGTACGATAAAAGCTTCTTTTTCTGGGTGTTTTGGCGATACCTACGGTGGGCTACGCCTACGCAGATTAAGTTGACTTGTATAAAACAACAGAAATCAAGATACCATCTTACGAAACAAAATTAGTAAGTGGGTGTGAATAATTAAAGATTTGTAGTGACTTAGTGCAGTCTGGGAAGTTTCCTCATTAAGGACAAATAAAATGGAACAACAAGGACTTTAGCTCTCACTACAAGGCAATTTCAAGTAATTTACATTGCTTAACATAAGTGAGTCTATTCTTGCCCACTTACTTTGCCTCCCATACTGAAAAAACAGGTAGGCCGACCGCCTAATATTAACTAAGTAGGTTTGGCTTGAAAAAACGGGGTACTCTAAGCATTTCTGCGACTTCTCCATCTCTTAGTTCCAAAATATGCTGCAATAGTCTTAACTCCTTGCGAATCTTCTCTCTGAGCAAGTACTTGTGCCCAATTGCTGGAGTCAGTACTACTCATATTGCTTACATATACGTGTTTTCCCTACCTGTATCAGGCTAAATTCCTAAAAATATATTACAAGTCGATTTATTCTGAATACTGCTTGCCGATCTATTAAGTGTTATCTGCACCTATACAGCATTCTGAAATTATTCGTAAAAATTTAAATCCCCGACTTATTTGAGAAGTCGGGGATCTTGTTTGTCACATTAGCGTCAGGATTGATGCTGAGAGTGATGGGGAGTAAAGTAGCTCCTATCACTCTTAAGCTGATTGAACTCGCCATTTAATTCGTGGGACTAGAGGGTTTAACCTGATTTCGCATTGTTTCAAAGCTGAAAGCAGCCGCGCCAAAGGTTACAAATAACACTCCCAGAATTTGCACAATATCCAAATTTTCTTGAATGATTAACCCAGCGAAAATCACGGTTAAAACTGGGATGCTACCACCAATGAGCGCCGATCGCGAGGCACCTAGTTTACTAATACCAACATTATTGAGTAAATAACCTGCAAGGGTCAGCACGCCTAAAATAAACGCGCTTAAAACCAATTCCAACATTTTCGAGGGGTCAACTACTACCAAATTCCAACTGCTTGGCAAAGGTAGCATCAAACAGATAAAGCTCAACAACAACATGGTAGTGAAGTTGATTAAAGTAAAAGTCACCGGATGGAGTTTGCTAGCACAGACTCGCGTCAGAATTATGTAGGCAGCAAAAGCCACACCCGAAAGAATGGCAGTGCTGCTTCCGATTGAAGTATTACCGATACCGATGCTGGGAGAACCTCCTAAAACCAACAATTCACCGCAGCAAATTGCGGCGATCGCGGCGATGCGGAATAGAGTGGGGCGATCGCGAAACAGAAACCACGAGAATAGACCGCTAACCATTGGATAGATAAAGAACAGTGCGATCGCCATTCCAGTTGTGATTTGAGCGATCGCAATATAGATTAATACCTGAGATAAAAACAAAAAGCAGCCACTCACAATTGACAACACCAAAATCTGCTTGGTAGCGGCATTGGCAGGTGTGGAATTTCCTCGGACTGAAGTAGACAAGTTTTCCAAGTCTTGCCACAGTCTTGGATGCAATATCGGAGACAAAAGTACCATTAGTGGTACGACTACCATAAACCGTAGCGTCAAAATTAACAGAGTATTGCCCAAAGTCGGCGGTAGCAATTGCTCTACCTCTAATACTCCAAAAATCTGGGAACCTTCGTGGAAAATCACCTTGATGGCTACGTTGTAAAGCGACGATACCACTGCCGATAAGACGATCAAAAACAAACCGATTTTGAGTGTCGATGAGCTAGAAGAATTAGGCGATCGCGATTGTGGGGGTTTTGCTTCTACCCGCGGTTCTGGCGCAGTGGTCGATGAGGATTCAGCTGTGCTTTGCGATACGTTTTTACGGCGGACAGAAAGTGGTTCAGTAGGAATCTTCAGAGAAGGTCGGATTATTCTTGGCTGTAGCACAGATGCGATCGAAGGCTCTGATTTAGTTTCGTTTTCCGGCGATTCCTGATTAAGGACAGAAATTGGCTCGGTGGCATTATCCTTTGGTGGCGGAACTACAGCCGCAGTAGATTCTGATGGCGTTTCTCTTACCGACAAATCCTGGCTTGGATTCGCGACGTTTTCTTTAATAATCGGCGGCTCTAATGTTGTTTCTTTTGGCGACAAATCCTTGCTGGGAGAAGAAATTGGATTCGCGACGTTTTCTTTAACAATTGGTGGCTCTGATGTTATTTCCCTTACCGATACATCCTTGCTGGGAGAAGAAATTGGATTTGTGGTGTTTTCTCTAACAGTCGGCGGTTTTAATGTTGTTTCTCTTGGTGAAAATTGATTGGAAATCGGTGAAATTGGCTCAAGGGAATTTCTTACTACTTGCTCAAACTCTGGTAAGGATGTTTCAACAGAACTGTTTTTTTGTGGCTCTGTAAACTGCAAAACAGTAGGTATACCTGCTGTTGCTGATTTACGTAAAGTTTCTTCTATAGTTTTTTCTAGTTCTCCATGCAGGCGGTTAACAAACTCCGCCAAAATCGTTTCCCCTTGCTGCTGCTGGCTATACATCCGTGACAACTGTTGGGAAAGATTACTTTGATAGTTCTTCAGCTCCTGTTGTAAGGAATTAAAGGTAACAGTAACGGTGTCATCGAGACTGTCAAACATATGTTCGACTTTTTCATTGATTTCACCGACTACATTGCTGCTCACTTCAGCAGACTTGAGCGCGGCTTGTTCGTAAGATTTGCCCTCTATGCTTTGATTAGCTAAAGTTGCCAGAGAGGATTGCAGTTGTGAAGATATATGCTTTGCCAGAACTTCTGCCAGTTGCCGAATTAACGCTTGCTGCTCGGTGATTTGGCGCACTTGTTGTAAATGCTCTTTTTCCTCTACCAAGCTTTGAATCTCATCAGATAACCGATTTTTTTCTGACTGAAGCCGCTTTACGTCTTCCTGCAAGCCTCTGAGGACATTCTGCTGAAGATTTTCTAAGTCTTCAACTACAGCCCAAAGAGCATTTTCTGCTGCTCTAGATAGCTCCCCTCTGACTCTTGGGTTTTCTGGTTGCTTCTCGAATCGCCCCATTAGCTTCTAACCTCTAACACTTTGACGATAAAGCTGCTTCCCGTACACTTTATTGGCGGTCATCCTAATTTCCTGTATTTTGTCAGATAAATTAAAAATTTTAACAGCACTTCCGCATTTCAACGTAATTCTGTCATACTGAACACAAGTTAGCAAAGCATCCTAAGTATGCAATACAGCTTACTACACCGTGTTCTCTTCAACATTGATAAGTATTTAACCATTAGATTTGGAATTTTGATGAGGTAGCACCCGTCTTCTCCCAAGGGGAGACGCTAAGAGCGATGGCGATTCCCATAGTTAGCGACGCTAGAGAGTCTAGGGGATTGCCCAACCCGAAAGGATTTTCGATCGATCGCCACGCCTGGAAGTCGCTTAAATAAAGACTTTTTTATTTTTGGTCAGTTTAATTTTCATAAATTATTTGCCAATGAAATTTTACTTTTAAAGAAATCTCACTCCAAATAAATATTTATTGTTTTGCTGCCAATAATAATTGTCAAAGATTCACAGATGCGTGTGCGTAGGCAACTCGTCGCTAGATATCCCCACCAAATTGTCTGACTTGCGAAACTAACTGTAAATTTGTGTGGAATGTAACTGGTGTGACAGTTTATATCTCTAAATGGGGATTAAAGTATCCTTCTGTGGAAATTCTAAGTTACGTTATCCCCTGCACAACATTCTAATGAATGAGCAGCAATTCTGCAAAAGCACACTTTTTTTGGCGTTGTTGCAGTCTGGGTTTTTCTTTGAGTAAATTCCAGTAAAGGAAAAGTTTGGAAAATATTAATAATTCTTAGAAGAATAAAATCTGGGCAATGCTGAAAATGGCAGCGCTAAGGGCAGCACTCACGGGGATTGTAATTAGCCATGCGGCAGCAATACCTTTTAATGTTTGAAACTTAATCGACTTGAGATTTTGCACTAGTCCAATACCAACGACACCGCCGACGAGAGCGTGGGAAGTGGAGACTGGTAAACCTAGTCGGGAGGCGATGAGGATGGTGGTAGCAGTTGCCAGCTCGGCACAAAATCCACTACTGGGTTGCAAGGCAATGATGTTTTCGCCAATGGTAGCAATGACTTTTTTTCCCCAGACAGCTAAACCACCAACAATACCAGCACCACCAAGGATTAAAATCCAAAGGGGGATAGTTATACCATCAGTAGGTACGCTACCAGTGCGATTGATGTAAACGATCGCAGCTAAAGGAGCGATCGCATTTCCCACATCATTAGAACCGTGAGCAAAGGCTACAAAGCAAGCACTTAGTAGTTGAAATCGACCGAATAATCTTTCTACGGGATTGGGCATGGGGCATGGGGCATTGGGCATGGGGGATTGGGTAGACTCTTGTGTTTGCGCTGTTGTTCGTTTGTCTCCCAATTGTCGCCAACTAATGATTGTGAGTCCAACTGCTGCGATTGCTCCCGTTAAAAGCGGGATGTCATGAGAAGGGATCGTAAAACCAGTTTGCTCAATTACAAAATTGGTTAGCGGTTCTGTGAGCGATGGTAAGACAATTACACCGAAGACACTTAGCAGCAGAGTACTCAACCAGGGAATCCATTCTTGTAACTGGACTACTTGATTGGGTCGATCTAAAATCCAGTGCTTGATTTGACTGTAAAATAAAGCGGCGATCGCACCACTAATTAACGGCGTTAAAATCCAGCCAATGGTAATTAAGCCAATTGATGACCAATCAATTGCATTTACTCCCAAAGCTACCCAACTAAATCCAGCGATCGCACCAACAACCGCATGAGAAGACGATACAGGTAAACCGCGTGATGTGGCAATTTGCAACCACACACCACACGATATTAATACCGTTACCATCCCAGTTACGAATATTTGGGGTGTAGCTGCGAATAAGACAGGATTGGCAATTTTTGTTGCGAGAGTTTCCGTTACCTCATGTCCAAACAACACAGCACCCGTAAACTCTAATACTCCAGCAATAATTAGTGCTTGTTTGAGGGTGACAGCTTTGGAACCTACAGAGGTTCCCATCGCGTTAGCGACATCGTTTGCTCCGAGATTCCAGGCGACATAGAAAGCTAGTAGAGCGACGAAAAGTAGGGTAATAAGCATTTTGTTAGGGACAAGAGGAAAGTGAGAGAGATAAGGATGAAACTTGAGCTTTTAAGGGTGAACTTTGAACCTTTGAGCCTCATCGTTGAACCTTTTAGCTCCATCGTCGAACCTTTGAGCTTCATCGTCGAGCCTTTGAGCCTCATCGTTGAACCTTTTAGCTTCATCGTCGAACCTTTGAGCTTCGTCGTTGAACCTTTTAGCTTCATCGTCGAACCTTTGAGCTTCATCGTCGAACCTTTTAGCTTCATCGTTGAACCTTTTAGCTCCATCGTCGAACCTTTGAGCTTCATCGTCGAACCTTTTAGCTTCGTAGCTGAATCTCAGACAGAACTTTAAACTTCTAGTTTTAACACTCTCCTATCTCCCTAATCTTCCTTTTACGGATAAATTAAGATTTTATAAGTATCCGGTGTGGGTGCGATCGCAACTTCCACGGCTGCTGATAAATCTTTTAATGGATAGCGATCACTAATCAATGCTTTTACATCAATTCGTTGATTAAACACAATATCGGCTGATAAATTCTGAAGCCGGTAAGATGAACTGTAACTGCCGATCAAGTCAATTTCCCGACGGTAGAGGATATTTGGATTAATCGGAATTTCCACTTCATCAGGAAATTCGGCGAAAAACAAGATTTTACCGCCTTTGCGAGTACTATCAAGTGCTTGAAAGAAAGCTTTTTCACTCGGAACCGCCAGCAGTGTAACATCAACGCCTAGTCCACCAGTTAAGGCAGAGATTTTGGCGGGTAAATCGGGATCGCGAGCATCAAAAGCCGCTTCTGCACCGACACTCAAGGCTTTTTCAATTCTAGAGGGTAGTAAATCAGTAGCGATCGCTTTTGCTCCGAAATACTTCACCAACATGATAAACATTAACCCAATTGGCCCAGCACCAGTAACTAATACAGTTTGTCCCGGAGCAATTTGAGCTTTTCTCACTGCCTTCAAACAGCAGTTAGTTGGTTCTACAAAACTCGCTTCTTCAAAACTGATGTTATCCGGGATGGGAATCAACCCACCATTTTCCACAATATGTCTAGGAACCTTGACATAATCGGCAAAACCACCACCACTGGCATTAAAGCCTGCGGTAGTGGAAATGTTTTTGTAAACATCGCACATCGAGAAATTATCATTTAGGCAGTAGGCGCAACGCATACAAGGGATGTGGTGCATCACTGCTACCCGTTGTCCAACTTGCCAACCTTTGACATTATTGCCTATTGCTGCGATCGTGCCGGCGGTTTCATGTCCAAAAATGCGCGGCGGTTCATAAAGTGGATAACGAATTTTTTTAATATCTGACTGACACAATCCCACAACCCGCACCTGTACCAGCACTTCATCTGGTTCCACAGTTGGAACTGGGATATCTTCGTAAGACAGTTGATTAACGCCTCTAAATACCTGTGCTTTCACGTTGGTTTTTCCCCGCTCAACCATACTAGATGTAGCATTAGTGGTCAACGTTAAGCT
Source organism: Nostoc sp. DedQUE04 (assembly GCF_034530995.1). Taxonomy (NCBI): domain Bacteria; kingdom Bacillati; phylum Cyanobacteriota; class Cyanophyceae; order Nostocales; family Nostocaceae; genus Nostoc; species Nostoc sp. DedQUE04. The sequence goes on from NZ_JAVRCA010000002.1 coordinate 182,336, forward strand.
ATTTATTATCGGTTAACTTTACTTTGTTGTAACCCCAGTCACTTCGCTTGCTTCCCCATTCGCAGAACGTCCCGTAGAGAGAGGGTACGCTCCAAATTCAAAATTCAATTCTTAGTCTTATGCTTAGATGCAAGTACCTGAACCGATTTCCCATCTTGAAGAGCATCCGTAGGATTAGTAATTAACCTAACATTAGGGCTTAAACCAGAAACAACTTCAACTTCAGTACCATAATCTCTTCCAAGCTCTACTTTCTGGTACTTAACTTTCTTTTCCTTCGTCACAGTGGCTACTTGTATACCATCTGCATTAATCACTAAGGTATTAGCTGGTACTAATAAAGGTGGATTGGCACGTTCAGTCTTAAAAGTGACTTCAGCATACATCCCAGGACGCAAAAGATTCTCTGAATTCTGTACTTCAATTTCAGTTAAAAGGGTATTAGAAGTAGCATCCAAGACATCAGCAGTCCGAATAACTTTACCAGAAAAAGATTTTTTCGGTAGCTCACGAACACGAACAAGCGCAGTTTGTCCAGGGTGAATTGATTGCACAAAAGCCTGGGGAACATTAATTCGGATACGTAAATTCTTTGTCTGAGCAATCTTAAATAACCAGGAATTTCCACTATTATTATTGCTACCCGCAGAAATTAAAGCTCCTGAATCAATGTTGCGAGCAGTAATTACACCCGCAAAAGGGGCAACAATTTGTTTGAATGTTTGTAAAGCAGTTATCCGTTGTAAATCTGATTTACTAACACTCCTACTTGCGATAAACGCATTAATGTTAGCCTTTTGGGAATTAATAGCTGCAAGAGCAGTATTTACACTTTCTTGGTCTGAATTAACGCGAGCAATTAAAGTATCTACATTAGCTCGACTTGCATTAAAAGCAGTTTGACGTTCATCGGCAGCTTGTGTAGTCACGGCTCCTTGCTTTTGAAGTAATTGCCAACGTTGCCAAGTTTGACGTGCTAGTTCTAGGTTAGTACGTGCTTCGGCTAATTCCGCCTGTCTAGCCTTTAAGTTAGCTTTTGTTTGAGAAAGATTACTTTGCTTTTGTGCTAAATCTGCCTGAACTTGAGCGAGATTAGCCTCAGACTTCGCCAATTCTGCACGAGCTTGCTGTACATCTTGGTCAGTTTCCGGGGCATCAATTATAGCTAGTAGCTGCCCCTTATTTACACGTTCGCCAATATCCACTAATTTTTTTTGTAAATACCCACTGGTACGGGCATAAATCGTGGTTTCTTGGCTTGCTTGAATGCTGCTAGGTAGAACTAATTCGGTGAAATTAGCAGCAACTTTTGGTTTAACTACATTAACCGAAGAGATTTTTTTTGTTGTAGATTTAGCGAAAGCATTTAATTCTGATTGCTGTTGTAACCGAGGTATAATACCAAGTGCTAAAAGTCCAGTAACAACAAAAGTAGTCGTAGCAATAATGGTGATAAAAGTGAAGCGACTTTTTTTAGTCATTGCTGCTATATCAGAATTATCAACTTGGGTATTTTCTTGAGTATTCATATTAGATAATTTCTATTTAATTTGTTGGTTTATCGAAATTCTTTAAGATCCCCAACTTCTTAGAGAAGTCGGGGATCTGATTATTCACGAATAATTTACCGATTGGCTACAGTTAATTTGATAGTAGAAGATAGTTCTTCCTCCAACTCTAAATTTTGGGGTTGTTTTCTGCGTAAAATACTGTAAATTACAGGTACAAAAATTAAAGTTGCCACTGTTGCTGCTAATAATCCACCAATTACAGCACGTCCTAAAGGAGCATTTTGTTCACCACCTTCTCCTAAACCAAGAGACATTGGTAACATCCCCATAATCATGGCTCCAGCAGTCATTAATACTGGACGCAAACGGGTATAACCAGCAGCTAAAGCCGCAGAAACAGCTTTTTCTCCTATTAGACGTTGCTCATTAGCAAAGGTGACGAGCAAAATACTATTGGCAGTAGCAACCCCAATACTCATAATTGCACCCATCAAAGAAGGTACGCTAAAAGTCGTATTCGTTATAAATAGTATCCAGACAATTCCTGCTAAAGCATTTGGCAGTGCCATCATAATAATGAATGGATCGATCCAAGATTGAAAATTGACTACTATTAAGCAATAAACTAATCCAATGGCAAATATCAATCCTACTTCTAATCCTAGAAAAGATGAATTCATAGTTTCTACTTGACCTTTCACCATAATTGAAGTTCCCCGTGGTAACTTCTGCTGAAATTGCCTAACTATTTTATAAATATCGCTGGCTACACCACCTAAATCACGACCTTGAACATTGGCGTAAATATTAAATACAGGCTGTACGTTGTAATGATTAACAACAGCAGGAGCTTTCCCACGTTTAACAACAGCAAGATTGCTTAAAAGTTGTGACGAGTTAGAACCGTTCGCTACAGGAGTATTTTGAATTTTTTCTAGGGAGTTAAGTTTGTACTGAGGAACTTGTACTGCTATTAAATAACTGACTCCTTTGATAGGATCGAGCCAAAAATTGGGTGATGTTTGACCACTAGAACTTAATGATGTGAGTAGGTTATTGGCAACATCTCGTTGAGTTAAACCGCTACGTTGTGCTTGAGAACGATCTACATTAATACGTAGGTCTGGAGCATCAACGACTTGATGTAAATGAACATCAACTGCTCCCGGAATTTGAGCTATTTGGGTTTTGATTTGTTTGGCAATTTTGTAGTTATCCCGACGATTTTTAGCTGGGCCTATGATCTGAATATCAATAGGGGCTGGTAAACCAAAATTGAGAATTTGAGTTACTATATCCGCAGGTTGGAAAAAGAAGGTTAATTCAGGAAATTGGGCAGTTAATTTTTGGCGTAGTTGTCTAACATATTGCCAAGTTGAATAATGTTTACCTTCTTTAAGACCGACAAGAATTTCTCCATCACCAGGCCCTATAGTTGCTGTGTCGCTAAAAGCAAGGTTTACTCCACCTACAGGTAGACCAATATTGTCAAGAATAATTTCTAATTCTTCTTCAGGAATAACTTGGCGAATCTCATTTTCAACTTGAGTAAAAATCTGTTCTGTCTTTTCAAGTCGTGTTCCCGCAGGAGCGCGGACGTGCAACCGAAACTGACCTGCATCTACTTGCGGGAAAAAATCTTGACCGACAAAAGGTAGTAAAACTAAAGCGCTTACCCAAAACGCACCAAACATTGCAAAAACTACACCGCGATGATTTAGAGCTTTGGCTAAAGTATTTCGATAGTTTTGGCGAAATTTCTCAAATTGGCGGTTGAACTGCTCATGAATCCGCCAGAAAATATCTTTTTTAGGAATTACATGACCATTATCGTTATTCCCTAAATTTTCATGTTCAGTATAAAGATGTAGTTCTTTGCCAAGCAAAAACTTTGCCAACATTGGTACTACTGTACGCGAGAGTAGATAGGAGGCAAGCATGGCAAAAACAACCGCCATTCCTAAAGGCATAAATAGCGATTGTGCTACTCCTGTTAAAAAGATAATTGGGATAAAAACAATACAGATTGCCAAGGTAGAAACGAAAGCCGGAACAGCTATTTGTTGTGCGCCATCTAAAATAGCTTGTTGTAGAGGTTTTCCTTGTGCCAAATTGCGGTGGATATTTTCAATTTCTACTGTGGCATCATCAACTAAAATCCCAACTGCTAGAGATAGACCTCCCAAAGTCATAATATTCAAAGTCTGTCCTATCAATCGCAGAGCAATGATAGAACAAAGAATTGATAAAGGAATGGAAATTGCCACAATTAAAGTGCTGCGCCAACTGCCTAAGAATAATAAAATCATGGCGGCAGTTAACCAAGCAGCAATCAATCCTTCGGTTAATACTCCGTGGATGGAAGCTTTAACAAATATCGATTGATCGAATAAGATTTCTAAATCTAATTCTTTAGGTAATGTAGCTTGAATTTTTGGTAGTCTTTCTTTGACTCTAGCTACAACATCTAAAGTTGAAGCACTACCATTTTTGAGAATAGTTAATAAGCTAGAGCGTCGCCCATCTCGACGAACAATATTGTTCTGCACAGCAAAGCCATCATGAACTTGGGCAACATCACGTATATAAATTATAGTGCCGTTAATTTGTTTAATGGGTAAATTGTTCAATGCGTCTAAGACTTGGGGACTGCTATTGAGTCGAACACTGTACTCGCGATCGCCTAATTTGGCATTTCCTCCAGGTAAGATAAGATTTTGGGCGCTGATTGCGGTTGTGACATCTGTAGCTGAAAGACCTTTGGCAAATAGCGCCTGCGGGTCAATGTCTACCATAATCTGCCGAGGTTTACCTCCATAAGGTAAGGGTACAGACGCACCTTGAACAGTCGCTAGCTGAGTCCGCAGAAAATTATTTCCGTTATCGTAAAGTTCTTGCTCTGATAGTGATGTGCTGCTAACACTTAGCTGAAGAATGGGCACATTAGAGGCATTGTAGCGGATAATTAAAGGCGGTGTAATTCCTGGAGGTAAACCTCGGAGAATTGTTTGAGTATTAGAGGTAAGTTGAGCTACTGCTGCTTCAATTTTTGCTCCTGGCTGGAAGAAAACTTTAATGACGCTAACACCATTAAGTGATTGTGATTCGATGTGTTCAATATCATTAACAGTGGTTGTAAAAGAGCGTTCACTAGCTGTAACGATACGCTGTTCCATTTCTTCTGGTGAGACACCACCATAAGACCAAATTACACTCACAACGGGAATATTAATTTCTGGAAAAATATCCGTTGCCATGCGTGTAATAGTAACTACTCCTAAGACAAAAATAAGTATGGAAGTAATTACAAAGGTGTAGGGACGACGAAGAGCAAGTTTAACAATCCACATTATTTTTTAGTTTAAAGTCTTCTTTTTTCTTTAGTCTGTCAGTGCGATTTACACTAAAGTAAATTATTATTTAAATTTTAGTTATTCATTGCTAATTACCAAATGAATATTCACTGAACGCTTTCATTCGCAATCAGCTAGATTTAAAATATTCAGCTAATCCGGTAAATTGATAGATTTACAGTATTTTATGTGAAATTATCTTTGCATACAGATGTGTAAAATGCAAGACCCTATACTTTATCAAAATGATAATGTAGTATTTTATACGGGCTTTTGTAAATACCTTGTCAAGCTAGTTTTGATAGTTTGTAGTAAGCACTTAAATGCTCACCACGAAGTTGCTTACCCATCAATTTAAACTTGCTTGACAAAAGCTGATTTCTAGAGGTGAATTATAAACTCAGCTGATAAAAGTAGAGCCAAGGATCAACCGAAATCAGCTAGATAGCTAACCCTGGTGGAGGATTTGGTCATGGTTCATCAGACATACATAGCTGATGTCTTGGTTGTTGGTGGAGGAACCGGAGGAACTGCGGCTGCTATTCAAGCGGCACGACGGGGAGCCAAGACCATTTTGGTAAGTGAATTTCCTTGGTTGGGAGGAATGCTAACTTCGGCTGGAGTGTCTGTACCCGATGGCAATGAATTAGAAGCCTTTCAAACAGGGTTATGGGGTGCGTTTTTGCAGGAATTACGACAACGACAGCCTGGAGGATTAGATAACAGTTGGGTAAGCTTTTTTAGTTACGATCCCCAGATTGGGGCAGAGATTTTTGCAGATTGGGTGCAGGAATTACCCAATCTGCACTGGATTTCTGGACAAGTGCCAATAGATGTCTTCCGCCAAGGTGATTCGATTACTGGTGTCCGCTTTGCTGATTTTGCTGTCACAGCCAAGATTATTCTCGATGGCACAGAGTTAGGAGATTTATTAGCTTTAGCTGACATACCTTACCGTTGGGGTTGGGAATTGCAATCTGAGTGGGGAGAACCCAGCGCCCCAGTGACTTTTAACTCTTTAACTCAGAAATATCCTGTGCAAGCGCCCACTTATGTAGTGATTATGCAGGACTTTGGTGAAGCGGTTGCACCAGAGATTCCAGCTGCGCCTAACTATAATCCATCACAGTTTACAGGTGCTTGGGATGGCTATGGAGCCGAGACATTTTTAAATTATGGACGTTTGCCCGGTGGCTTGTTTATGATGAATTGGCCAATCTGTGGCAATGACTACGGCGAAGGGGTAGGGCGATTGATAGAGTCAGATGTATCCAGAGGTGAATTCATCCAAGAATCTCGCTGGCACAGCCAACATTTTGCTCATTTTATCCAAAAACAGCTTGGTCGTCGCTATGGTTTAGCAGAAAAAGTATTTCCTCACACCTCTACAGCTTTTGCACTGCATCCTTATTACCGGGAAAGCCGCCGCTTAGTGGGGCTAACTACTGTTCGAGAACAGGATATTTTGTCGATCGCAAAAGGTAGAGTTGCATCTATATTTAATGATGCGTTCGCCCTTGGCGTTTGCGAAGCAATCGCAGTTGGTAACTATGCCAACGATCATCATTATCCTGGTGTTCAATTCCCACTGCAACCTAAATCGATACGCTGGGGAGGGCGTTGGACTGGAACTCCTTTTACAATTCCTTACAGTTGTCTAATTCCAGCCACAACAGATGGTTTCTTGGTGTGTGAAAAGAATATTTCTGTATCCCACATTGCCAATGGCGCTACCAGATTACAACCTGTGGTTATGGGCATTGGTCAAGCAGCAGGGATGGCGGCGGCGATATGTGTTGAATTAAACTGCCAGCCGAGGGATTTACCTATTAGAAAGCTGCAAACGGCTTTATTAGAAGATAATCGCTCAAAAGCGCTAATTATTCCTTTGTTTAATCTTCCCCCCAATCGTTCGGATTGGCGGCACTGGCAACTGTATTACTTAGATAACCCACAAGCCTATCCAGTTAGTGGCGATTGCCCTGACTCTGCTTTTGGCAAGCCATTAATTCAGGAAAGTAACTGTTTCAAAGGGATTTTTTACCGCTTGGAACAGCAGGAATATAGATTCACTGTCACAGCACCAGCCACATATCAAGGGCAAAATTGGCAGCTTGTGACTTTGCGATCGCATATTGACGAGCAATTACGCGCTTATCCCCACGAACAATTAGTTACATTGTGGGGTCGTTACAATCGCTCTGGTAATTGGTTATTAGTCGAACATTTAAACGGAGGATAAGAAGAGTTTATTTTCAGTAAAACAGAATACTTTTTGATGAATTGTCCGGATATTAATCAAAAAGCTAAGTATCAGTGAAGTGGAGAGTTCCAAAATAGACATTTGCTATGCGTGCTGCCATTTCACTTTTAGTCTCGAGTCTGGTGTTCGGCCCCTTAGCTTTTAACTGCCAAGCAATGGTCAATCACTTATCAACAGGGCTGCCTTCCACGCCTACTTCGGAACAGTGGCTCTCGGCGGCATCTGAACAAGCTTCAGATGATGCGCCACGTCATCGCGGTAGTGGGCGCAGAGAAGTGACACAAAAAGTCCGAACTATCTATGCTGTGGTTTAACTACTGTAAGGTAATGCCTCTTTTCTCAAAGGAACAGAATTACCAGAAAACAGGATGTTGGGCTAACGTCTTTTACACAGCTTTTCTGGCAAAGATATATACAGTTGACACACGAAAGTCTTCAGCGATCGCTTAGTATTTCAACTGCAAACTTTGTATATATAGTTGGTCTCAATCCTGCCGATCGAAAAGCAAATCAAATTAAGTGCTTGGATCGATAGCATTACCAATTCCTCAAAAGCTCTACAACTGTTGCTCATATTCGATGGAAAGCTTTGCATCTCAATCCTCAACGGCTCTAGAAATAGATGTTACTTAGGCTATGAGTTAATCTAAAGCACATCTAATTCAAACATTTTGCTTGTTGAACAAACAGCCTTAGGGCAACTTCACTTTATTCCCCAATAAATTTTCTTCTCATACATCCAGTAGCCGATTATCTACATAAGCAAGTAACCGATCTTTGCTCTGACATCTGTTTAGCGTCTTTTCCCGAAGCATAAAATCCCTTTCGTTTCATCTCTTGCTTATCTAGGTAGGCATTCACACAAGTAGTATAGGTTTATTACGCTTGCTAACAAATTTACTAATGTAAATCTACTTTTGTTCCTTAGTTTGTTCTCTTCGTAGATGGCTCCCGACGAAATAGTAAGTGTTAAGAAGGATCTGCCAGATCATCTTAGTCTTTTTAATTATTTTACACCCAAGGCCAGATGCAAAGTTTTGCATCTGGTCTTTTTATATGAATTTTCCTTAAAGAAAAGGGAGTGGAGAGTGGGGAGCAGGGGAAAAGTTGCAGTAAGTTTTTCCCCTGTGCCCCTCTGCCCAATGCCTTTTTACACCGTTGTGTTCTTGCGGCTACTTTCTCTTCCCTGGATGCCGTTGAGGAACATTGGCACAAACTTCTCGATGAATGTCTGTGGATCTCGCTGCCAAGCCTTTTGTGCAGCCTGAATCCTAGTAAATTGCAACTCCGGCGCTAGCAAAGTCTGGGGTAAACGTTCCATCAAGTATTGGGGACGTTGCCAAAGCGGCATAGTATTTGCGACTTCCACCAGGTTGGCAACTCCCCGTAGTTCTGCACCCAAGGTGATATCCATTCCTGATTCAAAGGCCGCTTGTTCAATTGCAGTATATTTTCGCTTGGCTTGCTCTACCTTTTGCTGATGTTCTGGACTCTTACGCGCAAGTTCTCCTAGCCAACGATTACCCCAACGGACATGTCCTGCTTCCTCTGGGAGAATTTTTTCAAGAGTTTCCCGAATTTTGATGTTTTCTTCTGTCTGCGGTGCTTGTTTAAGCGCGTGAATGTGAGCAGAGAAATACTCACAACCCCGCTTTTCGGTAATGTTAATTGCGGCCAAGGCAGCAATCATGCCGTCCTCTAGGTTGTGTTTTGGATCGTAGGTGTCTTTGTCGAGCAGCCGATCGAATTCATCAATATAGGAAGTTCCGGGGGGAGTTCCTACATCGCTTCCCAAATCAATCAACAAGTCAGTTAGCCACATGGCATGACGAGCTTCATCTGAGACGTGATGAGACAAATCCCGGATCAGTTCCCGTGGCTGTCCATTCAGTTGTTCAATTACCTCAGTTAGGTCTTTGCAACTGCGTTGTTCGCTGTAACGGTAGCGATTGAGAGTAATTAGATGGATTTCGCGATCGCATACGACCCGTTTTAATATATCTCTGGCACTCAAAACATTCTGAAATTTACGCGGATAGGTAACTGCCATAGTTTATGTAAATTTTTGTAAATCTTTATTCGATCGTAACTTAATTTTTTGCAACTGCTGTATTCGTGTCGCTTCACCGAAAAAAAAATCAAAGTTACAAAAATTAATCACTTGAGTTGACCTTAAGTGTAGAAAAAAGTAACGAATAAATGTTCAGCCTTGGGTAAGGTGTGTTTTTTTAGGTTAGACCAATCTGAAGCTAGATGATTTTAGTTATCAAAAGTAGATTGGGAAGATTTTTCCGGCTTTTGGAAACAAATACTTGATATTGTCAGCAAAGGCAAATATAAACTTTTGCAAAAAGTAGCTTATGTTACAGAATTTTTGCTATATTAGTCTTGTAAGTAAAAAACCAAAAATTATATATTCACAAAATAGAGAGGACTATGGTTATGTCTATCGCAGATAAATCCCGTGCGTTAATGGTGCGCGAACATCAGCAAGTCAAGAATCGCCAACAATCTATGCTGATGCGGGCTGCACAAGAACTTGGTCTTCCTGAAGAAGCATCCCACTACTGGAACCCGATTCAAGGGAAGGTTGATGCTAACACTCGGATGATTTATGGGCCGAGTCATGCTTCCATGAGCTAAGTTTTAAGGTTGATTTTTTGAGTGAATATCTCAACCGACAACTCTAAAAAAAGCCACCCTTTACTCTAGGGTGGCAAAACTTACTTATTACTTTTTAGTTAGATACGACTCTTAATTAAGCATCGTAATAGAGGTAAAACTCGTAAGGATGAGGACGCAGCTGCAACTGTTTGACTTCGTTACCTAGTTTGTAGTCAATCCAATTTTCGATAAAGTCTTCCGTGAAGACGCCTGATTCGGTCAAAAAGGCGTGATCTTTTTCTAGTGCTTGCAGAGCCAACTCTAAAGAACCTGGAGTTGAAGGAACCTTTGCCAGTTCTTCTGGAGAGAGTTCATAGATATTCTTATCTAAGGGTTCACCAGGATGGATTTTGTTCTTGATGCCATCGAGACCAGCACAAAGCATTGCAGCAAATGCCAAATAGGGGTTAGAAGTAGCATCTGGACAACGGAATTCCAAACGTTTGGCTTTGGGGTTAGTACCAGATAAAGGAATACGGATAGAAGCAGAACGGTTCCCTTGGGAGTAAGCCAAGTTAACAGGAGCTTCATAACCAGGTACTAGGCGCTTATATGAGTTGGTGCTAGGGTTGGTGATTGCCAACAGCGCTGGGGCATGTTTGAGAAGACCACCAATGTAGTACAACCCCATATCGCTCAAACCAGCATACTTATCACCTGCAAACAGAGGTTGACCGTCTTTCCAAATGGACTGGTGACAGTGCATTCCCGAACCGTTATCGCCAAAAATTGGTTTTGGCATAAAGGTAACGGTTTTGCCGTATTTCTTGGCAACGTTCTTGATGACATATTTGTAAATCATCAACCAGTCAGCCGCTTCGATCAACTTACCAAAACGGAAACCTAGTTCGCACTGACCACCAGTAGCAACTTCGTGGTGATGCTTTTCAATGGGTACACCTAATTGTGCCATCGTCAACAGCATCTCTGTACGGATATCTTGGAAAGAATCCGTCGGTGAAACTGGGAAGTAACCTTCTTTGAAGCGTGGTTTGTAACCCAAGTTGGGTTTGTTATCTGTACCAGCTTTACCGGAATTCCAAGCACCTTCTTCGGACTCTAAGAAGTAGTAGCCTTCGTTGGCGGTTTGGGCAAATCTAGCACTGTCAAAGATGAAAAACTCAGCTTCAGGGCCAAAGAAGGCTGTGTCGCCAAGACCAGTGGAAACCAGGTAATCTATTGCTTTTTGGGCAATAACGCGTGGGCAACGATTGTACCATTCACCCGTGCGGGGTTCTTTAATACTACAAATTATACTTAGCGTTGGGACTTCCATGAATGGGTCTATCCAAGCAGTGTTGGGGTCGAGTACCATCGTCATGTCCGATTCGTTGATCGCTTTCCAACCCCGGATGCTGGAACCGTCAAACGGTACGCCATCAGTGAATGCAGTCTCATCGATTTGGTTTTGGTACAGTGTGAGGTGCTGCCAAGTCCCTACTGTATCGATGAATTTGAGATCGATCAGCTGAATTTTTTGGTCTTGGATCAATTTCAAGACTTCTTGTGGTGTTGTCATTGTTACTCCTTCTCTACCAATTTCCTAAAGTAAACCAAAATCTTACATTGCATCCTAACCCTACCGATCTCAATCAGGCCGTGACACACCAGAAATATCTTAAATACTAGACATTAGCTGATTTTGTAGCTTGTGCTACAGATATCTGGATTATCAGGTTATATTAACCTTTCGGCGATCATCTGTACAAAACTGGAAAGTTCATCATATAGGGGTCAACTTTGACATAAAATCCTTATGTAGTGGATAGATTGTTTTTGTGCCGAATCTATTTTTAATAGCACAAAAATTTACTGGTGCATAAGTGCAGCCAAATAAATATCAAACCATAAATAGCAATGATTGGGAGAAGAAGGAATGCGCGATGCGGTAACAAGTTTAATTAAGAATTATGACTTAGCTGGTCGTTATTTTGACCGGAATGCGATCGATAGCCTAAAGTCTTACTTTGATAGTGGTACAGCAAGAGTACAAGCGGCGGCGGCAATCAATTCTAATGCGGCTGCACTTGTCAAGCAAGCTGGTTTACAGTTATTTGAAGAACTGCCAGAATTGATTCGCCCTGGTGGAAATGCTTATACAACTCGTCGTTATGCAGCTTGTCTGCGCGATATGGACTACTATCTGCGCTACGCCACTTATGCGCTGGTTGCTGGGAACACCAATGTGTTGGATGAACGAGTGCTGCAAGGGCTGCGGGAAACTTACAATTCTTTAGGAGTACCTATTGGGCCTACAGTTCGCGGTATCCAGATTCTCAAGGAGCTAATTAAGGAGCAAGTAGCAGCAGCAGGTGTGGTTAATAGTGCTTTTGTAGATGAACCATTCGATCACATTACACGTGAGTTGAGCGAGATAGATATTTAGATTTTAGGTGGGCAAGGTGTCTGCCCCGACATAAACTTAAATAGCGATCGCACTTTGGTTTAATGGAGCGATCGCTTTTTTGTGAACTCTAGACGTTGAGAAGGGCTTTATTCAAGATTTTGCCTGCAAAGGGCAAAATCATAACCAGCAATTCCCAAGCGGGTTTACGAAGGTATATTTTCCGAACGCTTTAGTCAGCTAATTCTTAATAGTATAGGAATAAACCTAATTGTCTTTGACGAGCAACTAGAAAGGATTATCAGATGGATAAGCTAGCTCGGTATCGTGAAATTATTCGTCAGTTGATATTTGACTATGCTAGTCACAAGCCTGCTAACGGTCAAATAGACACAGAAGCAGTGATTGACTCGGAGCGAAACCACTACGAAGTGTTACACATTGGCTGGGATGGAGTGCGCCGCGTACATGGTTCGGTGGTACATATAGATATTATTAATGATAAAGTGTGGATTCAATATGATGGTACTTCTGAGCCAGTTGCAGAGGCATTATTAGAAGCGGGTATTTTGCGCGAAGATATTGTCTTGGGTTTCCATCCTGCTGAACTACGGCAATACACCGATTTTGCTGTATCTTAATTATCTGAATATTGTGTATTTGCAAAGAATAATACATTTAAGTAGCGATCGCTCCTAGATGAAACGCATTAGCCTATCCTATCTGTACTAGAACCGCTATAAGCCACAATAGAAGTTGCCCATGTTTGAGGCGCTGATTATGGAAGAATTATTAACTCTGAAAGACTTGCTTGTTAAGGGCGATGTTCAAGGAGCATTGATTATAGTTGAAGAATTAACAGAAATGAGCCGAAATGACATCATCAAGACGATTCGTAGCTATGCAGTGATTTTGCTGTTGTATTTAATTAAACAACAAGCTGAAAATCGCACGGCTCGCTCTTGGGAAGTCTCAATTCGGAATTCGGTTCTGGAAATTCAGCGGGAAAATAAGCGGCGTAAAGCTGGAGGCTATTATCTTGCGCCAGAGGAATTGTTAGAAATCTTAGCAGAAGCCTATTTAAATGCCATTGATGAGGCTTCCTTAGAAGTAGAAGAAGGTCGTTATGAAGCCCAAGAATTAGAAAAGCTGGTTAACCAAGAAGAAATTATCAATCGTGCTTTGGCTTTAATCTTACCAGGAGAGTCTAATTAATTGGCTAAACAGCGACTCGACACACTATTAGTAGAGCTAAATTTATGTTCTTCTCGCGCCTTAGCACAACGACTAATTCAGGCGGGGGAAGTTACTGTTAATCAGCAGTTAGTTGATAAACCTGGTACAGAAGTTGATATTGCTGCTCAAATAAATATTAAAAAGCGATCGCCTTTTGTTTCTAGAGGCGGTGAAAAACTCTCCAAAGCTTTATCAGTATTTGCCATTCCCGTAGTAGAGCGCATTTGTTTAGATGGTGGGATTTCTACTGGTGGTTTTACTGATTGTCTCTTGCAAGCGGGAGCAAAACAAGTTTACGGTATTGATGTTGGTTACGGACAAGTTGACTGGCGGTTGCGAAATGATTCGCGGGTGATTTTACGGGAACGCACCAATTTACGGCAACTACGACTAGATGAGTTATATGGTGAAAATGACCCGATTCCTGATTTGGCGGTGGTTGATGTATCGTTTATTTCTTTAACTAAGATTCTGCCTGCTTTGTGGCAACTAACTCAAGCTAACCGAGAAGCTGTATTGTTAGTCAAGCCACAGTTTGAAGTCGGCAGATCCCGTGTGGGTAAAAAAGGTGTTGTACGCGATCCAAACGACCAAGCTGATGCCATTTTCCAGGTTTTGCAAGCTGCCCACGAATTAGGATGGAAATACAAAGGCTTAACTTGGTCGCCGATCGTTGGCCCTGCTGGGAATATCGAATATCTTTTGTGGTTGGCAATGGAAAGTGAAACACCACCACTTGATTTAGAAGCAATTAAGCGAATAACGCAATCAGCAACAACTGATTTACGCAAGAGTTAAATAAGAATGCAGAATTCAGAATCAATTAGTCGGGGACTTAAACCCACATGTTCCGCGTTCGACTGAGCGCTCACGCCGAAGTCTGCACTCGAACTCCAATTCATACTGAATTCTGATTCCTGACTCCTGAATTCTTTCTTATTAAAGGTCGTAGATTAGACATTCTACGGAATCTGGATGGCGATCGCAGTAATTTTCCAAAGAGGTTTTTTTGGATTTTGCTTGATGTTGGTGAGATTTTTCAGCCTGCAATTCTTCTACAATGTCCCACGCTACAGCACAACCAGCAGAATTGCTGCCATCTAGATCGCAAGTTGTCCGAGCTTCAGTAATGGCATTAGTAATGGCTTCTTCAAGAGTTGCTGCCCCAGCAATTTCAATTTTTAGGGTAGTTGTCATGATACTTTCACCTTTAATTTACAGACAGAGTTATTAACTGCGAGCTTTTAATGACCTTAGTCAGGTCACATTTCTAGTTTAGATAGGCTTCCCACAATAAGTAGTGGTAAACACCGCCATCTTTTTCGCAAAATTGAGTGGGATTACCCTCTTGTCATCTTTAGATTCAAAAAGGTATGGGAATTCTACTAGTTGCGATCGCAAGCAGAGGTGGTCATGTTCTCAATCTTGCATCCCAAATTGAGAATGTCGGTTAATTGTCAGAAGACTTTGATAGAAGTTGATAAACGCTTATAAACGGTAACAAAAAGATAGCAGTTTTTAATTATTCTCAATACTTTATGTTTAATTCTTGTCGCAAACGATACAGAATTGTATTTTGGTCAACTTGAGAGAGAATTTCTTGAATGACGCTGCTAGCGCCTAATTGTCCCCAAGTGCAGCCTTTTTCGAGATAGACTTGGGCAGCTTTGCCAACGGAATATGCGCCATAACCTGCGATACCAGCTTGAGCGATCGCACTGCCAGCAAAAGCAGTAATATTGCTGGGATTGTCACCACTAGTGATTGCTGCCGTACTTTTATTTAAACCCAAAAGAAAACTACTACCTAGTTCTCCAAGTAGCAAGCCGCCAGAACTAAATAAAATCGTTTTTAAAATTTTCCCGGCTTCATAGCTAGTCATCGGCAAACCATACAATCTAGCGAGAGCGCGAATTAAAGCTAAATCAGCAACAGTTCCACCAAGGATATCTAGGAAGGCGATGGGATTGAGCATTACTGCCAAAGCTTTGTATTTGGTAAATTGCCAAATAATTTCTTCAGCTTCTTTTTCGCGTAAATCGATGGTTTTTTGAGCGATGGCGGCTTCTGCATCCCGTGCTTGGATCAGTGCATTTAAAGCCAGAAGCGATCGCCCTTCCCGATTCAGAATATTCAGAATTATCTCTTTGAGTTCGTCTACTTGCGGTGGTGGTGTTTCCCATTCATAAGTGACACGCCCATCAGGCCATTCTACCCGCACTTCTATTGGCGCTGGTTCTGCCGCCACCATGACAATTTCATCAGGTAGTAGAGGTTTTGCTTGAGGATGTCCAGCACCCAGTTGTTGCAAATTTTGGTAAATTGCTCCTTTGTCTGTATCTGGGTAAAGGTCTATTTTGTTAAACACTAAAATCAGGGGTTTTTGCGATCGCCTTAATTGCAGCAGCGCTTGATATTCAGTGCGTGTGATATCACCAGACACGACAAACAAAATCAAATCCGCTTGATGTACTACTTCTCGTGCCATATCCGCCCGTGACTCCCCCTCAATTTCATCTAATCCAGGGGTATCAATTAACTCTACTAGTACCTTATCGCTGGGCTGCCACCGCACGGAACGGGGCCATTGGGTGACACCATTCAGAGGCCCAGTTTGCAAAATCTTGTCTCCCAACAAGGCATTTAAAACTGCTGACTTTCCCCGACTCACTAAACCAAAGACAGCAATTCTAATGACGTTTGAATCTAGCTTGTTGAGTGTGGCTCTCAAAGCTTCTAATTCTGGTTTCATCAAACCTGCTAATTCTGGGTTAGATGATAACTGTCCTGACTTGCGAAGATATCCATACCAAGAAAGCCCTTGTCTGAGACTGGCGCGGGCACGATTTAAGTGAGTTTCTTGCAGATTACGATAAACCGACATAATATCAACGCTTCAGCCTTCACTCTCTCTAAAATGCTCATCCAATGCTCAAAACACTTACTTTCAGCATTCGATTGTGAATAATAGGTATGAATTCGTACTCATTAACCATACTCAATCAATGCTCACTTTTTCAACCCCATTATCAGGGAAAGGAAAAGTTAAACATACTTCTCTATCTTATATCCCTAAGCTCTTGTACTAATAATCTATATATGGGACATAAAAAGTCTCTAAGTTTATGAGGTCGGAGATTAGGTATTTTATAAAGTCTTAAAAAACATGTGACTAATAGATAGCTGTAAAGAGAGACTAACGCCAAAATCTACACTGAATCGAAGGTGCATTGGCTCCGACTTTATTCAGTTTTAGTCAGCTTTGAAATTTTCTTATGTAACTCTCTTCTCTACAAGAGGCTGCCGCAACATCACGTTACGCCTAGCTTGCTTCCCTGTAAGGGTGCAATTTTCAAATTTTAATTTTGAATTGTTAATCTGGGTATCCTAAGAAAGACAAGGTTAAATGATATAGATGAAGGAACAAAATTTATAACTTATCTATGAGTAGAGAAAAAACTATAATTTCTACTACAAAAACTGATTGAATAATTAGCCAACTCATTCTATAAAAAGAAGAGTACTGAGTGCGGTCAATCATGAAGGTAAAAGCTCGTTTACACCCTTATACCAATTTTGCGATGCTTGCGGTAAATGCTCGCCTACGCAGATGGTGAGAACTTTGATTGAGCAAGTTTTCCCATAAGTGCAGCCTGAAATTCTGGACTTATAGGAGCAGTCTTTTTCAGACTAAGACATAAATATTAATTATATGAGAAATTTGAGGAACAGCCATGCAAGGAAATGAGCGGGAAAAAATACGCCATCTGTTGGTCATCCAAGACCTAGAAGGGCGGCGAACTGTCCCTTTACGAGAGACTACTTATTCTCTGGGGCGGCATCCTGCAAACACTATTGTCTTGGCTTCCCGCTCGGTATCAATGCAACATGCAATTTTATTGCGAGTCACTGTTCCAGAAACTGACCAATACGGCTTTCAGATTATTGATGGTAACTATAAGGGGAAAGGAAGCACTAATGGGTTATTTGTAAATGGCACTAAATGCTTTTCTCATAATCTTAGGCATGGAGATATCATCGCTTTTGGCAGTAATAAAGCTCAGGCTAAATATTATGCTATTTCCAACATTTCCGAACAAGCATTTTCTGAATCTTTTGATGTTGAAGACTTATCTGGTTTTTTATCAGAGCAAGCCAGTCCTGCCAATCCTTTTCAAACCTTAGCCATCGATCCCAGCTTTGAAGCAGCTAGTGAGTCTGCTCTAGCTCGCCTAGCATCCTTCCCTGAACTCATCCCCAATTCAATTATTGAAATGGATTTCGAGGGAAGAATTACGTATCTCAATCCAGCCGCAGCGATCAAGTTTCCCAATCTTAGGGAAGTTGGGACAGAACACCCAATTTTAACGGGACTGTTGATTGGAGCTAAAAATCTAGAAAACAATTCTTTTGTGCGGGAGGTGGAAGTAGGTACAGAAGTTTTTGAACAATCCGTTCTCTATCTTCCCGAAAGTGATTTAATTAGAACTTTTATTATTAGAGATATTACAGAGCAAAAGCAAGCTACAGCCGAACTGCGGCAGCGCGATCGCTTGCTACAAGCAGTTGCAGAAGCTGCCAATTATTTGCTAGGAGAAATGAATTACGAAACTGGTATCGATCTAGCTCTAGCTGTAGTGGGTGAAGCTGCCAAGGCAGATCGTGCCTATCTCTTTCAGAACCATCTCCATCCTATTACAGAGGAAATGGCAGTCAGCCTACGCTTTGAATGGACACAATCTGGGATTGAATCTACCCTCCACGATTGGCAGAATCAGCTTTATCAAGCTCCTGAATTAGCCCGTTGGTACACAGTTCTCTCTAGCGGCCAGTCAATTAGCGGCATCACTCAAAAATTTCCTGTCGCCGAACAAGAATTTCTGATTCGAGATGGCATTAAATCCCTTCTCTTGGTACCTCTTCGCTTGGATAATCATTTCTGGGGGTATCTTGGCTTGGCAGACTGCACCTTTGAACGTCATTGGTCAAAGCATGAAGAATCTACTCTTTTGACCATGGCCGCCAGTATCATTGGGGCGCGGCAGCGTCAGCAAGTAGAAGAAAAGATTCGCCATCAAGCCCTCCATGACTTGCTGACAGGGTTGCCAAATCGTCTACTATTTAACGAATTGCTCAGTAAAACTCTGCCCAACGCCACTCGAAATGGCGAAAGTTTAGCTGTGATTTTCCTCGATTTGGATCGCTTCAAGGTGATTAATGATACTCTGGGTCACACTCTGGGAGACCAATTGTTACAAAGCGTCTCTCAAAGATTAAAAAACTCACTCAGAGATGGAGACACTGTAGCCCGTTGGGGAGGCGATGAATTTACTATTTTACTTCCACGAATCAATGATATTGAAGAGGTAACTTTGGTGGCGCAGAGAATCTTACAAGCCTTAGAGGATGCTTTTCATCTCCAAGAGCATGAACTTTATGTAACTGCTAGCCTCGGTATTGCCTTACTCGATCGCAACAGCCCTGACACCGAAACACTAATCCAGCACGCAGATGCTGCTCTGTACTACGCCAAAGACAAAGGGCGGAATAACTATCAATTTTACAGTGTTTCCCTGAGTGCTAAAAATCCTGAACTCCTGACTTTAGAAAAGAGCTTGCGCTATGCCCTAGAACGCAATGAATTTAAGCTTTACTATCAGCCTCGTGTGAACATTGCCACAGGAGAAATTACTAGTATGGAGGCTCTGTTGCGTTGGCAGCACCCAGAGATGGGATTAGTTGCCCCCAGTGTATTCATTCCCTTGGTTGAAGAAAGTGGATTAATTGTCCCCATCGGCGAATGGACTCTACAGACGGCCTGTAGCCAAAATAAAGC
The DNA here is from genome assembly GCF_034530995.1 of Nostoc sp. DedQUE04. NCBI lineage: Bacteria > Bacillati > Cyanobacteriota > Cyanophyceae > Nostocales > Nostocaceae > Nostoc > Nostoc sp. DedQUE04. The sequence goes on from NZ_JAVRCA010000002.1 coordinate 201,543, forward strand.
ATGGCAAGATGCTGGATTGCCACCGATTAAGATCGCTGTCAATCTTTCTCTGAAGCAGTTCCGTCAACCCAAATTGGTAGAGACTATAGCTAAGGTTTTAGAACAAACCGGTCTGGAGCCGCGCTTTTTAGAATTAGAAATTATGGAAACCACAGCGATTGAGGACTTGGGTTTTACCAGAAGGGTGTTAGAGGAGCTACAGCAGATGGGTGTTTATATCTCCATCGATGACTTTGGTACAGGTCATTCTTCGCTCTCGCGCCTACAGCTTTTGCCACTCCACAATCTGAAAATAGATAAATCTTTTATTCAATATTTGACGCAGGATGCCAAAGTAGCTCATATTATCCAGGCCATAGTTACCTTGGGACACAGTTTGGGATTAAAGTTAACAGCCGAAGGGGTAGAAAAGGAAGAGGAATTGGAGTTTTTGAAATCTATCAACTGCGAGGAGGTACAGGGCTTTTTATTCTACCGCCCACTTTCTGAACAGAAAGCAACAGAAGTCCTTGAAAGTAAACGACCAACGATCTAATACAAGGGAAACTCTTTGTACCAGTGAGGATACAATAAAATTCATTGTCTTGCTGCCGACCTTTTTCGTCCTATGCTACCAGTCATTTATTCCGACGAATTTTTAGATCACAAGACTGGAAAATACCATCCCGAAAAACCAGAACGTTTAAGTGCGATCGCAAATGCCCTAAAAGCAGCTACATTCGCAGATCAAATCACCTGGCACTTGCCTACACCAGCATCAGAACAACCATCACTGATGTCTTCGTTGGTTAAAGCACATAGCCCAGCCTACATCAAAAAACTGTGGCAAATCGCTTCTAGTGGCGGGGGCCCTTTGGATGGAGATACGCCAGTTTCCCCACGCAGTTATGATGTGGCATTGTTAGCAGTCAGTGGATGGTTGGATGGAGTTGAGGTTGTGTTAAAGTCGGCTAATCCTGCTTTTGTATTAGCGCGTCCCCCAGGACACCATGCTGAAAGTGATGCAGGGATGGGCTTTTGTCTATTTTCTAATGCCGCGATCGCCGCTTTATTTGCTCTAGAACAACCTGGAATTAACCGCGTCGCCATCCTTGATTGGGATGTACATCATGGTAATGGTACTCAGGCGATCGTTGAAACTGAAGCACGCATCGCCTATTGTTCTCTACATCAGTACCCATGTTATCCCGGTACGGGAAGATCGACGGAACGCGGCTTTCACAATAACGTATTAAATTTACCAGTACGCCCTGGTAGTGATATTGCTGTATATCAGCCACTATTTGAAAACCAGGTAGTACCGTTTTTAGCCAACTTCCAGCCAGATTTACTAATTGTCAGTGCTGGTTACGATGCCAATGCAGAAGATCCTTTGGCAAGTATTAATTTACAGCCAGAAAACTACGCTTTATTTACTGATTATTGTTTGGGGCTAACTCGTAAAATTCTGTTTGGCTTAGAAGGTGGTTACGACTTCGATACTCTTTCTCAATCAGTTGTAGCGACGATTGAACGCTGTTTACTTTAAGCTTGTCTTGTTTATCCCATTTCACGAAATACCTGATATATACACCGACGATCGTAATTACCAAGGTAATAGCCTAAATTTTCTGCAAAGATTTGGGAACACTGAATACTGACACGGTTATAGCTGACATACAGTTATGAAAATTTCTCACAAACTGGTTGCAAGCTTTGTTGGTGTTTCCTTATTAAGGATTGTAGTTGGTGCGGTTGCGATCTCGCCAAGGATGGTTGTGCGATACCTGAAACAGTGCGATCGCGCATTTTTAATCCTTTTTTCACCACGACACCTATCGGCAAAGGTACTGGTATGGGCCCCATGCCCCATTCCCTTTTTTATAAACTTCATAGAATCTTCAGAAAGAAAAATTTTCAGCGGGGTTCTGAAAGAGCTAAAGTTTTGTTAAGATGCAATTACTAGCAGTTTCTCAGCGAAATTCACCTATCGGGGTGTGGAGAAATAAAAAGCACAAGCAGCACAAATTCCCAAAGGTGAAGCAATGACCACCTATATTTTTTTCGACGAAGCTCTACAAATGCTGACCAACGCCTATTTGATCTCAGTAGTACTGTTAATGGCAGCTTCTGGTATAGGTCTGGCGGTAATTGAGACAATAGAAAAGACAGGAGAACGCTAAGTTTACGGATGGCAATGTAGTTCCTACCAAAAACCTTTGGATACGAGTGTTCGCCGTGAATAAATCCTGGGAACACTAAAGGATGAAAGTCTCAAGCGTCACAGTCTTACCTGTAAATCTACCAAACATACAGGTAACAGTAACGCTATTGGGACTCTAACCAAGGAGCTACTACAATGGGTCTATTCGATGCTGTGTTGGGTACAGATAGCCAAATCCAAGCAGCACTCAATCCACCGGAAGCTTTTGCTGTCATTATATTGACGGCAACTGCTTCAGACGGTTATCTTTCTGTTGAGCAAGCAAATTCTATCATTTCTGTGCTGTCTCGGATGAAACTTTTTAAAAGTTATTCTAATGAAATGATGAACAGGCTGTTTGAAAAAATTTTGGGCATTCTCCAAGGCGATGACTTTAATGCTTTGTTTAATGCAGCCAAAGATTCTCTATCTCAAGAGTTGCGGGAAGCAGCCTTTGCAGTAGCTACCGATTTAGTCCTAGCTGAAGGTATTATACCTGAAGAAGAAAAAAACTTCTTAATTGATTTATATCAAGCTTTAGGGGTTTCGAGTGAGATAGCAATACAAATTGTGCAAGTAATCTTGATTAAAAATCGTGCATAGGGCGATCGAACATAACTTGTTATGCCCATTGTCCTTACTTGATTAAACTGTATAAGTAGCTTATAAATAAAGCGTGGCACGGAAGTTAAGCTTCTTTGCCACTATTTTTTGCTTTTATGATTTTGAACTTTAAATTATCAATTGCTTATGCGTTGTTCTGCCACCCTAACCCAACTGGTTGAAGTTATTTTTGCTCATTCTGTAAACTTATCTGAAGCTGCTTTAACACAAGTCACTAGCGGTATCCAAACAGATAGCCGTACCTTGAAGCCGGGTGAAGTATTTGTCGCTTTGAGAGGTGATAAGTTTGATGGACATGAATTTGTGCCAACTGCGATCGCAAAGGGGGCAATAGCTGCAATCGTAGATTTTGAATACGAAAATCCTGGTTTTCCTGTACTACAAGTAAAAGATACTCTCAAGGCATATCAAACAATTGCTCGATGGTGGCGCGATCTCTTTAATATTCCTGTGATTGGTGTAACAGGTTCGGTGGGTAAAACTACAACCAAAGAATTGCTCGCCGCAGTTTTAGGAACAAAGGGACGAGTTCACAAAACTTATGGAAATTACAACAACGAAATCGGTGTCCCGAAAACTCTCCTAGAACTTGGCGCAGAACACGATTACGCCGTGATTGAAATGGCGATGCGCGGTAGAGGACAAATTGCCGAACTGACGCAAATAGCGCGGCCAACAATTGGAGTGATTACCAATGTAGGCACAGCACATATTGAGTTACTAGGTTCCGAAGAAGCGATCGCTGAGGCAAAATGTGAGTTGTTAGTCGAAATGCCTGCTGATAGTGTGGCAATTCTCAACCACGACAATCCTTTATTAATGGCCACGGCGGCGAAATTTTGGCACGGAGAAGTTTTGACTTACGGCTTTTCTGGTGGAGATATTCAAGGGCAGTTAATTGATAACGACCAGGTGGAAGTCGCAGGAATCCAACTACCTCTACCTTTGCCTGGTCGTCATAATGCCACTAATTTCTTGGCAGCTTTAGCAGTGGCAAAGGTTTTAGGGATCGATTGGGCAACCCTCAAATCAGGTGTAATGGTGGATATGCCCACAGGGCGATCGCAGCGATTTACCTTACCCAACGATGTGGTAATCTTAGATGAAACTTATAATGCTGCACCAGAAGCTATGATTGCAGCATTGCAATTATTGGCAGATACACCCGGAAAACGGAAGATAGCCGTATTGGGTGCAATGAAAGAATTGGGAGAGCGATCGCAGCAGTTGCACCAGCGAGTGGGAGAAACAGTACGTAAGTTGAATTTAGACGGCTTGTTGGTTTTGGTAGATGGACAAGATGCCGAAGCGATCGCTCTTAGTGCTGAGGGTATTGCATCGGAGTGTTTTGCAACTCATGCCGAGTTGGTGGCTAGGTTGAAGACATTTGTGCAAGCAGGCGATCGTTTATTGTTCAAAGCCGCCCATTCCGTGGGACTAGATCGGGTAGTCAGTCAGTTACGTGCAGAATTTCCCAAATGATACCACTAGAAACCAAACGTCTTATACTGCGAGACTTTGTAGAATCAGATTGGCAAGAGGTTCATCAATATGCTGCTGATGCTGAAGTTGTGCGTTACTTGACTTTTGGCCCGAATACTGAAGAAGATACCAAAAACTTTTTGCAAAAAGAGATTTCATTACAAGGCGAAAAACCCCGTCAGCATTTTGCCTTGGCAGTGACTTTAAAACCCCAAAAGCAATTAATTGGTATCTGTCGTATATCCGTTCGGGATACTGACAATCAAATAGGCTCTATTGGATACTCTTTTACTAAGGAATTTTGGGGACAAGGATATGCAACTGAAGCTGTAAAAGCAGTTGTATCATTTGGTTTTCATGAGTTAGGCTTACATCGCATCTTTGCCACTTGTCACCCAGAAAACATTGCCTCAGCAAGAGTTATGCAAAAAATCGGAATGCAGCAGGAAGGGTATTTGCGAGAACACCATTGGATTAAGGGAGAATGGCGAGACTCTTGGCTATATGCCATTTTTGAGCATGAATGGAGAAGCGTCAACATAATTCGTAATTGATAATGACGCTCGCAGACTCGCTACCGCTACGCTAACGTAATTCGTAATTTAACTTCATAATTACGAATTACGAATTAGTAATTATTCGATCGAATGATGATTGATTTGCTGAAAATATCATCCATAGATGTCTGATAGACTTCAGTTGGAAAGACTAGGGCTGTTGCTGTAGCGTCTTTGAAAAAGAATTGCTGCAAAATTAGTCACTAAGCAGGTGATTGCTAGCCACATCAAGATATAAGTAGGAGCCATCACCACACCAATCATGAACCAAGTATATACGTGCAGTATCATTACAGAAGCGAAAAAGCTAGCGATTCCAGCAGATTGCCACACTTGAGGCGATGGACGACGTAAGGCAACTAGGCTCATCGTTAAAATTGTGACAAGTAAGTTCGCTGGTACGAGAAATGTACAAATGCTTACGCAGTTGCCACGAGAGAACTCAGCTAAGGTGGTAAAATCGAGCATTAATTTCCTGGGATAGATGTTGGCTTTTTAAGAATTTAATTTATTTTAAAACAACGAAATTTACATTAACATAACAGTGAGTACTCACATTGCAAACATAACACAAACTAAACTTTTGAGTTGCGTTTTGATAGTACCAATAGTTAGTTAATTATAAAGATTTTGGATCGGTAGGGTGGAAAATACCCACCCTAGCCAGAATTAACCTGGTAAAATCACCGTATCGATAACGTGTACCACACCATTATCAGCTTCGATATCTGCTGCTAAAACTGTGGCATTTTTAACTTCAAAACCATCAGAAGAATGAATTTTAATGGGTGAACCTTCCACAGAATTAACCGTACCGAGTTGTGCCAAATCAGCCTCTAGCAGCTTTCCGGGAACGACATGATACTTTAAAATCCGTGTTAGCTGGGGAATATTCTGTAACAAAGTTTGGATAGTTCCCGGTGGTAACTTGGCAAAAGCATCGTCATTTGGTGCAAAAACAGTGAACGGGCCAGGACTTTTTAATGTTTCTACTAAACCAGCAGCTTGTACAGCCGCTACCAGTGTTTTAAACGACTCAGACGTAACTGCAATATCAACAATATCAGCCATATATCTTACCTAAATCTCTGCAAAAGATTTTAAAGGATAATAAACCTATTTTAAGTTTTATTAAACAAAATAAATTTAAAATCAGGTGTTGAATAAACTACACCTAGACGCGTACCCTCGCCAGACATCACCTTATGATGTTTCTAGGAAAATTCCGTTATCTAAAGAAATGTCCGATCGCACGTATGCCATTCTGGGAACTGGAGCATTAGGTGGGTTCTATGGTGCCAGACTGCAAAAAGCTGGGTTAGATGTCCACTTTTTGCTCAAGAGTGATTACGAACAGGTAAAGAAATATGGTTTAGTGGTAGAGTCCAAAGACGGTGACTTTACCCTTCCTGAAGTCCACGCCTACAACGACGTAGAAAAGATGCCACAATGCGACGTGGTGGTGGTGGCACTGAAGACGACGCAAAACCATTTACTACCAAAGATGTTGCCACCTGTAGTTAAAGATAATGGTGTGGTGTTGGTATTGCAAAATGGACTTGGTGTAGAAGAGGAAGTCGCTGAAATTGTTGGTAATGTAACTGTTATCGGTGGATTGTGCTTTTTGTGTTCTAACAAACTGGGGCCAGGGCATATACACCACCTAGACTATGGGCAAATTACCTTCAGTGAATATACCCTTAATTATCAGCCTAGTGGGATAACTCAGAGGATGCAGCAAATTGCTGATGACTTTGAAAGCGCTGGTATCCCAATTGAATTAGCCGAAGATTTACTCCTAGCACGTTGGAAAAAGCTGGTGTGGAATATCCCCTACAATGGGCTTTCTGTGATTCTCAACGCTAGAACTGATGAATTAATGGCGTATGAGTACACCCGCGAGTTAGTTGAACAGTTGATGTATGAAGTAGCGGCGGGGGCAAAAAGTTATGGGCGGACGATTGGCGATCGCTTCATTCAAACAATGCTCGATTATACTGTCAAAATGACACCTTACCGCCCCAGCATGAAAATTGACTACGACGAACATCGTCCTTTGGAGATAGAAGCAATTTTCGGCAACCCATTACGGAAAGCCCAAGTAAAGGGTGTGAATTTAATGCAGATTAGCTGTTTATACCACCAGTTGAAGTTTTTAGATGCCAGGGGAAAGTGAGGGAGATTAGGGAGATAGGGGAGCAGGGGAAGCAGGGGAAGCAGGGGCAGAAAATAACTTTTAACTCCTAACTCCTAACTCCTAACTCCCCCAATTTTTAACGCAGGGATTCAAAAATGACTGCTATTGTCATTAAACACAACAGGATAATTCCCAATGGAAGCAAAAACTGTTGTAAAAGGTATAGCAGTATGGGTATGATTTGTAAGATACCCAAACCACTTGATAAAACGTAAGCGATCGCAATGCCAAATAGCACCAACAAAAAATATTTTAATGCTGTCTAGCTTTGATAAAATCACGCTATGGTAGCAGAAAAGATGCATTTTATCTTGCTGAAGATGCCTTTTATGCTATGTCATTGTCAAGTAGAGTGACTTTATGGGGAATCGGGCATAGTTTAGTAACTCTCTGCTTAACTTATAAAAATTTAGGTAATCTTAAAAAATCCTTTAAGTTCTGCCAACAAGCTATATTTCATGCCGAAGAAAACAACTTTACTCAGATTAAAGCTAAAGCTATAAGTTGTCTTGCGGAAATTTTTCGAGAGCAGAGAGAATTTACTATAGCAATTTTTCATCATTCAGAAGCAATAGAAATTCTTGAGAAAATCGGCGCTAAATCAGACTTAGCCGAGGCTTATTATCAGTTGGCATTAACTTATAAAAAAATGGGTGAAATTGAGCATAGTCAGGAAAATTTTGTGCAAGCGATGTCTGCGACGGGCTACGCCTACGCACTCTTTAACGAAATGCAAGCACCCAGACAAGTTGAAAAATTACAAACAGCAATGAAGTATTTTGAAAAATAGTAATAGTATTTGATTTTAACTGACGATTTTCCGGCTAATAGCCTCTCCAATCTCCATCAGTATCTCTTCCTCTTCGGCAGTAAATTCGTAGGGAACTGGCTTTGCAATGCCCAAACTACCATGCAATTGACCATTCAGCATCAGTGGCACTGTCATAGAACCTTCTACCTTCGTTTCTTTTGCTGAGGGTCTAACCACTCCTGATTCGTCGGTTTGCAGGTTGCAAATCTGTACGGGTCGCTTGCGTTGGGCGGCGACACCAGCCATCCCTTTGCCAATGGGAATTATCGTCATTTTAGGCAAGAGTAATTCTGGAATGCCTTGGTAAGCCTTTACGTGCAATAACTGGCTGTCTTTATCTAGGGTATGGATGCTACCTGTAGAGCAGTCAAAAGCTGCCAGGATTTCGGTAAGCAGTTGGTTCCAGTCGATGGTAGACCCTTTATCAGTCAAGATAGCAAAAATGGTTTTGGTATCTGAAGTCATAGTCGCAAGAAAAAAATTTGATTGTAAACGCGGAAAATAATTAGGAAATTCATTTAGTAAAATCAATGTACCCTTTCTACATTCCGTAAAAAGTCAAGGTAATTCATGAAGCGATCGCATCTGGAAAGGTCTGTTGTCTCCATAATATAAATACAAGGCGTGCGATCATTAGAGGTTTTATGTCCCTAACGCTTGAAGACTTGGAACAAATGCAGCAACAGCATCCCGACTTCCGCATGGAACTAGTCAAGGGTAATATTATTGTTATGAGTCCATCAGGATACGAATCAGATGAAGTCGCAGCTGAAATGGTAGCCCAGCTACGTAACTGGGTTAGACCGCGCAAACTGGGGCGAACAGCAGCTTCTAGCGCCGGTTTCAGGTTGCCTAATTCCGATTTGCGCGCACCGGACGCTTCATTTGTTTTAGCCGAACGCTTACGTCGTAGTCCCAAGTCTTTTGCTCAATTGGCTCCCGATTTGACTGTAGAGGTGAAGTCCCCTAGCGATAATTTAGAGGATCTGAGAGCCAAAATTCAAGAATTTCTGAGTTTGGGAACTAAGGTAGGAATTTTGCTCAATCCAGATGAGCGGATTGTTGAAGTTTACAACTTTGGACAAGAGCCAATAATACTTCATGATGGCGATATTTTAACAGTTCCCGAACTGCTCCCAGGATGGGAAGTACCAATTGCAGATTTGTGGCCTCCAGAGTTTGACTAGGATAGTGGTAAAAACCCTACAGACTTAAATCGCTTTCAGTACAGATGGCAAAATTTTGATTAATGGCAATAAGGATAAAATTATCAATATTTGGCAACTACCATACTGATTTAGTCTCTCATCAACATGAGGGACGGTAGAATATACCTAATTTTCGTAGCTTCAAAAGCCAAACTATGACGATGCATTCCACACTCCAACGTGCATTTACTAACCGCCGCGTTCTCAAAGTGATTAGCGGCTTGAATAACTTCGACGCCACTAGCGTCGCTGCTACAGTCAAAGCTGCTGAATTAGGCGGTGCTACTTTTGTCGATATTGCCGCCGATGTAGCCTTAGTCCAACTAGCTAAAAATTTGACAATTTTACCGATTTGTGTATCAGCAGTAGAGCCAGATAAATTTGTACAAGCAGTGGCAGCTGGTGCTGATTTAATTGAAATCGGGAATTTCGATTCCTTTTATGCTCAAGGACGCCGTTTTGAAGCTCCAGAAGTGCTAGCACTGACTAAGCAAACTCGCGCTCTTCTCCCGGAAATCACCCTATCTGTCACCGTTCCCCACATCCTGGAACTAGATCGACAAGTACAGCTGGCAGAAGAATTGGTGAAAGCTGGAGCAGACATTATCCAAACCGAAGGCGGTACTAGCAGTAACCCAGTTCACCCCGGAACTCTAGGATTAATTGAAAAAGCTGCTCCCACCTTGGCAGCAGCTTTTGAGATTTCCCGTGTAGTGTCAGTGCCCGTATTGTGTGCTTCCGGCATTTCTAACGTTACCGCACCATTAGCGATCGCGGCTGGTGCTGCTGGTGTTGGTGTTGGTTCCGCCATCAACCAACTCAATAGCGAAGTCGCCATGATTGCCGCTGTGCGTGGACTAGTAGAAGCCTTAGCAACTGCAAATGCAGTAATTAAGTGAGTTAAGAGTTAGGAGTTAAGAGTTAAGAGTTATGAGTTATGAGTTGAAGGAACTTATTCATTCCTAACTTCTAATTTCAAACTCCTAACTTCTAACTCCTAACTCCTAACTTCTAACTCATAACTTCTTTCAACGCATAAATCACCTGGTCTTGCTGCTGTTGTGTCAGTTCTGGGAACATAGGCAAGGATATAACCTCATGGCAAGCTTGCTCTGCTATTGGTAAGTCCCCAATTTCATAGCCCAGACTTTGATAAACTGGCTGCAAATGTAAAGGGTGGGGGTAGTAAATCATTGAACTCACGCCCTGTTCTTGCAATTGACTACGCACCCAATCTCGATATTTAGCGCTAGAACCATTGCGCCCTTCGCCGGATATACGAATAGTGTATTGATTCCATACCCCAATACCCCCAGGTAATTCTTGGGGCGGGACAATCCCCGGAAGTTGACTGAGGAACTGATAGTAATAGTTGGCGATATCTCGGCGGCGATCGTTCCAAATATCCAAATAACGTAGCTTAATCTGCAAAATGGCTGCTTGGAGAGCATCTAATCGGCTATTTACACCGATTTCTTCGTGTAAATATCGAATTTTACTACCATGATCTCGTAGTATTCGCAGTTTAGTGGCGATCGCTGGATCGTTAGTCGTTATTGCTCCACCATCGCCGCAACCACCAAGATTTTTGGTAGGATAGAAACTAAAGCAACCAATATGTCCAATACTTCCGACTTTTTCACCGGCCCAAATCGCGCCTGTAGACTGAGCGCAATCTTCAATTATGGACAAATTGTGAGACTGAGCGATCGCCATTAATGATGTCATATCCACAGGTTGTCCAAAGAGGTGAACTGGGATAATCGCTTTGGTTTGGGGTGTAATCGCTGCTGCAACTTGCTCTACATCTAAATTAAACGTAGTCGCGTCAATATCAACGAAAACAGGCTTTGCACCGACGGCGCTAATCACTTCAGATGTTGCAATAAAGGTAAAAGGCGTTGTAATCACTTCATCGCCTGCACCAATGTCCAAAACTCGTAACGCTAAGTAGAGCGCATCAGTACCAGAATTACAAGCCACACATTCAGTAACAGTATTATAAGCGGCAAACTGTTGTTCAAAGCCTTCGACTAAGGGGCCGCCGATATAGCGGCCGGAAGCCAAAACCTCTAAAACAGCCGCACTTACTTCTGCTTCAATGGTGGTGTATTGCTGCTTGATATCAAAGGCAGGGATGGGATTTACACTTTGGATCATGAGTTCTCATTTTATCGGGAGATACAAAGGATGCACTTCGACAGTCAATTTTTGCTGATTGAATTGTTAATCAAAAAGGAGCTACTAAAAGACTATCGCCCAAGATACGCATCTATTAGGGTTTTTACTTAAATTGTGGTGCAAGAAACCACCGCACATTTAATTTACAGATAGTAGGCATACTAGGTGTTTGCCTTGTTAAGGTCGTACCATTTTGAATTGATGAAAGTGATATATATCAACCAAGATCCAACACATCAGGTCAAAGTTCCTCTTGTGTGGGTTGCTTTGAGCAGAAAATACCAGGAGATAGAGAACCCATGCAGGATCTGATCGAGCTGGATTTCGGGGATTTAGCTATTGGTGTGGGATTGATGGCGATCGCCATTGGTTTATCTGCCTGGGAAAAATTAGGATTAGAGTTGAACTTAGCCCTTGCTACTGGGAGAACCATCTTACAACTTCTTGTATTGGGATACATTTTAGATTTCATCTTGGCTTTAGACAATGCTTGGGCAGTTTTGGCGCTATTAGCAATAATGCTGACAATTACGGCGATTGTCGCACGAAATCGCATTACTCCAAAAATTCCTCATGTGTTGCCTTTGGTGTGGGGTGCAATTTTAATTAGTACCGCCGTGACAGTGTTTTACATCAACTTCTTAATCGTTCAACCAGAGAGATGGTACGAACCACAGTATATAATTCCCCTAGCAGGGATAGTCTTAGGTAATGCTACCAATGCAGCTGCGATCGCAGGCGATCGCCTTGTCAGCACCATTAATTCCAGCCATCTCGAAATAGAAACCCATTTAAGCTTAGGTGCAACTCCACAGCAAGCAGTTAGTCAATATCGCAAAGATGCCATCAAAGCCGGATTGATTCCTACTCTCAATCAAATGATACTCATAGGTATGGTCGCAATACCAGGAATTACCACCGGACAGTTATTAGCTGGTGTCAAACCTCTAGATGCTGTCTCCTACGAAATTTTGATTATGTTTATGGTTGCTTTTGCTAATTTGTTGACAACAGTTTTAGTCACGAAGGGGTTGTGTCGTCAATTTTTTAATTCTGCCGCGCAGTTGGTGAGATGAAGAGTACTGAGTAGGGTGAAGGGCAATACTTTTCGGTTAAGGGGGAAAGGTGAAAGGGAAAGGGTTTGATATTTACCTTTACCCCTTGGCCTTTAACCTTTTCCCAGCCCAAAAGAGAGATTGTTGGATTTATCCGAAAAGTATTGCGGTGAAGGGATTAATCTATTCCAAAATAAGTATTTCATTTCCTTGTAGGGGCGCATAGCTAGGTGCGCGCCCCTACGAAGTCTCTACAGAATTAAAATATAAAGATATTTTGCAAACGCATCTATCCTATGAAGTATTTTATGCAAAGCATAAATAAATATTTATATGGTTATTTAAAAATCATGTAATTTCAGTATTCAAACCTGACGCTGTAAAGCTGAGAACTCAACCTATTGCCGTCTATCGGAGGTAACAGAACCAAAAGAGGAATGTCATCATTAGGAGATGTCCCTTTAGGTAGGGATGTCAAGTAGGTGAAATATTTATTAATATTGTTAATAGATAGTAAATGTAAATTCAGCGTCAGGAATCCGAAAAAATTCCTAATGGCAGGTATTTAGCATCAATCACCAGATTGTTCACCAACGGAACAGAAGATTATGAAAGATCAAAAACGATCGGACTCTAAAGAATTCGTCGGAAATCTCAAGAATGGGATTTGGCTATTTGGCCTGTCATCTTGGGTATTTGGCATTACCGATCGCAGCATTGCTTCATTTGCAGATGGCTATCTATCTGCTTTGGATTTGACACAACTATTTACGGCAGCTACATTCTTTGTGGCATGGCTATTTTTGAAACCGACATCTAGAGTTTAAGTTAACCAACTGATTAGTATCCAGTCACTTTTGATGCTAGTCCGATCGAGATTTAGAAAGTTATCTATTTGATGCCATAAGGGGTGTGCGACAGAATGCATAAATTATTTTGCAGCGATCGCAATCAAGGTAATTCGTAAAATCTCCGAGTTACCCTGATTTCGAGTGATTACGGGAGAGAATCAGGATCGATACCAAGTTCGCGTAACCTCTGTGCCAACATTTGGGCACGTTCTTCTGGCGTTAGTAAACGTCGTTCTTGCTCGTTATACCAGTACAGCCACTCTCGCGTGATACCGTGATATACTCCTCGTTCTATGCCAATTCCCAAACCTACCTCTGGTAGCCAAACAGGATTTCCTGACAGCAATTGATACTCGTTATTGACTAATTTATAGACCTCTAAGTGTTGCTTGCGGCGGCGAGTAGGATTATAAACAACATAGTACAAGACTTTGAGCTTTGCATACTCGTTTTTTTTGGTAGTGTATTCCCCGCGATAAGTCTGAGATACTACTTCCAGTGCCAATATAGGAACTTTTTCTTCTTCCCAAATTGCATAACTTAGACGCAGGTTTTCATCAAAAAATCGCTCGACTCCCAGGCTTAAAAATCCATCTGGCACTATCGGTGGTAGATTGGGGTCATAATAAACAGCCATATCAGCCCCGAAAAACCAGTCCATTCGATCTGCCCATGCCATCGCCAGTACGGCTTTAAGTAAACTAGGAATTAAGTCTTGTAGTTCATTATCCACAGGGGTATCGTCAGAGTCGGGCAGTTCCTCAGAGGAGGGCAAGCAAGCTAATGGATTGTACTCTAACATAATGGGTTCGGGGATTTTTTCACAATCCAGACTTCTTAAATTGTAGCTAGATTGTATCTTTTACCTTGTGAAGTCAAAGTTATAGCTCTTTTGATTTTGGTGTATCTAAAAAAATTTTTCTAATTTTCCGGAACTGATTATAGTCACGTGGTAGTCTTTATCATCAGATTAGCGTTAGCGATTTATACTGAAACTTTATAACGAACCTCCGGGGAATATAACCCCATTACGGTAAAAGCCCGATCGTGAAGACCGGGCTTTTGCCATTAACTCCTAACTCTTGTAAAGACGCGATTCATCGCGTCTCTACTCCTAACTATTCATTAAATTAGGCAAACGCAGCAGTTGTCACATCGTTGTTCGACAGAATTTCTTGCAACTCTTCAGCATCTACTGTTTCTTTATCAACCAGCATTTGCGCTAGCTGATCTAGAATGTGGCGATTGCCCACTAACACTTCTTTAGCGCGTGTATAGGCTACATCTACAAGTTTGCGAACTTCTTCATCAATAGCAGCAGCGGTTTCTTCAGAAAAATCACGCTCTGACATGATATCGCGTCCGAGGAACATGTTACCTTGTTGACGACCAAGAGCAACAGGGCCTAAGCGATCGCTCATCCCAAATCGAGTAATCATCTGACGCGCAACCCGTGCTACTTGTTGCAAGTCATTAGAAGCACCAGTGGTAACTTCTTCTTCACCAAAGATTAATTCTTCAGCAAGCCGACCACCCAAAGCCACAGCCATCTGATTTTCCAGATAAGCGCGGCTGTACAAACCTGTGTCCATCCGGTCTTCACTAGGAGTAAACCAAGTTAAACCACCTGCACGACCGCGAGGGATGATGCTAATTTTTTGTACTGGGTCATAATCTGGCATCAAAGCACCAACTAAAGCGTGACCGGCTTCGTGATAAGCAACCAAGGTTTTGCGCTTTTCGCTCATTACCCGGTCTTTCTTCTCTGGCCCAGCTAATACGCGATCGATCGCGTCGTTGATTTCATCCATTGAAATCTCAGTCAAATTCCGGCGTGCTGCCAGAATTGCGGCTTCATTCAACAGGTTGGATAAATCTGCGCCAGTAAATCCAGGGGTACGACGGGCGATTTTATCCAAGTCCACATCTTTCGCCAAGGTCTTACCACGGGCGTGTACCTTGAGGATTTCGCTGCGTCCGGCGTAGTCGGGACGGTCTACTACAACTTGACGGTCAAAGCGACCAGGACGCAACAGCGCTGCATCTAGGACATCAGGACGGTTGGTAGCGGCAATAATGATGATGCCAGTGTTACCTTCAAAGCCATCCATTTCGGTGAGCAACTGGTTGAGGGTTTGTTCCCGCTCATCGTTACCACCACCTAAACCTGCACCCCGTTGACGACCTACGGCGTCAATTTCATCGATGAAGACGATACAAGGAGCATTGGTCTTAGCTTGTTCAAACAAATCGCGGACGCGGGATGCACCCACACCGACGAACATTTCCACAAATTCGGAACCGGAGATTGAGAAGAAGGGTACACCTGCTTCACCAGCTACTGCACGAGCTAGGAGGGTTTTACCTGTACCAGGAGGCCCAACTAACAACACACCTTTAGGAATTTTTGCACCAACGGCGGTAAAGCGATCGGCGTTTTTCAAAAAGTCTACGACTTCGTTTAATTCCAACTTGGCTTGGTCAATACCAGCGACATCGCCAAATGTCACCTGAGTTTGTGGTTCCATTTGCACTCTGGCTTTGGATTTGCCAAAGTTCATCGCTTGGCTGCCTGGGCCACTTTGAGCGCGACGTAGTAAGAAGAATAAGCCAACCAAAAGCAATACAGGGAAAAATAAGCTGCTCAGTGCCTTAAACCAAAATCCTTCGTCGGTTTGGGGCAAAACAGAAATATCAACGCCTTTAGAAGTCAGAGTATTAATCAAGTCTGGATCGTTGACTAAGGTCACAATCCGTTTATTTCCGTCATATTTGGCTGTAACCAATGCTGTAGAGCGGTCTGCACTCAAACTGACTTTTTCTACTCTGCCTTGCTGAACTTCTTGAATAAAGCGACTGTATCGCCATGTCTCTCTGCTTTGGGGTTGTTTGTCAAAAAATGCTGTTCCCAGCGCAATTACGACAATAAACAGCAGCGCGTACAGCCCTGCATTTCTCCATCTTTTATTCACTAAGGTCTATCCTCCGGTATTTTTCGCGCAATCGCCTAGCTTCTCTGCTCAAAAAGGTGATTATTAAGAATTATGTTAACTTATCTTAAGATATAACAAATTTGGCGTGGCTGTCATACTAAAAAAAGCTCCCTTATTAGCTGAAAACTATCATGGTAGGGATTACATTGTAGCGACCCTGAAGGCAGATGAACTGTATGAATGGGAATAACTTCTACCACACTATTAGTGTAGGCGATCGCTTCAAATCTCTGGACTAACTCGACGCTCCAAGTTTCTTCTCGTGCTGGCTGCTGGTGGTTTTGCAACCAGTTTACAAGTTGCGATCGCCCAATTCCCGGCAAAATTCCGGCTGTCAACGGTGGCGTATACCAACAGCGATCGCACCATCCCCAAAGGTTGCCTGTACTGGTTTCTAGCCAATTTCCTTGAGCATCGACTAATATTGCTTCTTGAGCATCTGAGCTAGTTTTTGCCAACCAAGCACTCAAATAATTTCCAGTTTTATGAGAGGGGAGAGAGCGAGAAAATTCAGGACTCGCAACAGCGCATAAAATACCATTTTTTTGTTTTTCTATCAAATTTTGTGGTAAGAATCTCCCAGTTATCCATTCCCGTCCATCAGGAAAGAGGGTAATTCTGAGAACGGGGAAGTGTGGGAGAAGAATTTGAGCGCCTTGACGTAGACGGTTCCAATCGGGTTGCTGCCAGCCAAAAGTTTGTAGTGAGAAGAGTAAGCGATCGCAATGTGCTTGCCAATTAGTTAAATTACTATCTAGGGAGTTCTCATAAACCCGCAGTGTTGTAAAAACAGTTGCCCCATAAAGTAAACCCGGATCGTTAATGTTTAATTCTAGGGTTTGAGAGTGAATTAATTTGCCGTCATACCAAAAAATATTTGTCACAACCAAAGTGCTTGTTGCTACAACTCCATTGAAAAGTGATGACTTGTAATATTCATACGCTGCATGAGATAAAACCTGTGGGCTGCAAATCGCTGAACACCAGAATCCAGACTCAGGTGTTTACACTCATGATTTCTGGCATATTCAATTAGCCACTGAAATAATTGTTGACCATAGCTATGCGAGCGTTTCAACTCATCAACAACTAAATCATCAATGTATAAAAATTTTCCCAATGCTAAACAATTAGAAATACGAAATCCAGCGATCGCTACAGATTGCTTTTCTACTTCCAAGAATGCAAGTTGATATCCTTCTTTCATTTGATATCGAACTTGTTCTACAAAATTTTCCTGCTCAAGGTGCGGGCGCAACTGAGAAATAACAGGAAAACACCCTAATATTTGAAAGTCAGATTCTGCCAATTTTATTGACATCAGTATTACCCTTCTTAATCATGTATGATAAACTTGAAACTAATTGAGTGAATATAATCCTAGATTACACTTACAATAATTTAATCTTTAGGTGGAAATATAATTTTATTCGTGCCTTCAGGAGTTGTAACTATTTTTCCTCCCAAAGCTTCGATTTCTCTAATTGCGCGCTTCTGAGTTCTTTCATCAGCATGATTATTTAAAACCATTGACCATGTAGAAATTTGAGCATATTTACTATTAGGATTTCGACTCAGAAATTCCGCAGTTCTTTGGGAAGTATTAGCGATAAGCTGACTCTCTGAATCGGAAAATTTACTTGCCCAGTTTGCCGCCGTTGCAAAAGACTGTCGCGCAGCTTTAGCGTTGCCTAAAAATAATAACTCATCAACTCCTTTATAACGCCATATATAATAAGACTTTTTGGGAACTGAGGGAGATATTGATTTTAAGCCTTTCTCTGATATTGCGATCGCCCGTTCTGGCATACCAGCATATAATGAAGTACTGATCGAAAGACTGTGATAGGCTGCTAAAAATCGCGGGTCACGTTCTAGAATAACTTCAAAATATTCTGGACTTAAACTGTAACCTGTTTTATCCCGAATTTCATCATCTCCAAAATATTGGAGGAAATTGAGATATACCAAATCTGCAACAAAGTTATCATAACCAAAACTAGGTGTTTTTTTGAGAAAATTTAGACGGATATTTTCAGCTTTTATTTCTTTTTTTAAACTTTCTAAAGAGGCAGATTGTTTTCTATTTATTAGTTTTTGCAATTGGGGGAATTGAATCAAGCCAACTCCTAAAATACACATAGAAATTACACAAGGTGTAGCAAAAGCTTGACGAGATAACAACATATTTTCCTTGGCTTTGCGATCGCAGTCATATCATTGTATACACAGTGGTATAGCAAAAGTCAGGACTACTTGTGTGTCTAAGCTTTGCTAGGTAAGATAAAAAAGTTGACTTAAATAAACTAATTTTATTATTTAGTGCCTGTTAATACTTCAATTTTATCTTTGGTCTGATATATACTTAATTCATTTTTGTATAAAAATGATATCTAATTTATACTGATTTGAAGGAAACGTCCAAAAGCTAATTAAATAATTATTTCAGAATCACGCTACATAGGACAATGGGGAAACCCTACGATAGTGCTGGATTCACTGCAACGCAGTTATTCCAAAATCTAAAATGGTATTATTCTTTTTTTAAGATAAATTTTGCTCTAGGAAATCATAATTTTTTTTAGTAAAAATTTCTAAAATATTAAGTTGTTTTGACTTTAATTACTTTTTTGTAGTAAAAGCCTGAAAACTTTTGACATCACCTATAGTTGTATCTTGTTTATATTTAAATCTGTCTGTAACCTCTAAAACATCATGGTGAATAATACTCTTAATGAAAACACAGAAACTAATGGTCAAGCCAGAGAAAATTCGGAAAACAATAGTCAATATAGCAAACCAAGTAGTGAATTTAAAATCAAAGTTAAGAAGCTGAATAGTAATAAAGAAGGATTCAATATTGATGAGATTATTGATGCTATTCAAACAGCAATAGTTGAAGTTATCGAGTTAGAAATTACCACTTGGGTTCCAGAATCATCTACTCAGTTAGAACAACTAAAAGAGCAGCAAATTGCTCAACCAGGTAATCGAATGCGCACTATAATCAATCTAATTGATGGTGATATAACTAATGAAGTTGGTAGTCAATTTGTTGGGAGCGGGCCATATACAGAACTTCGCGAATTTCATCTAACTCAAATCAAAGAAAGTCGGGAAATTATGCAAAAAAATATAGAAAGTTTGCATAAGCTATATGGATTTTTTATAGAAATTATGAAATCTCGTAAAACTTCACAACAATCGCTATCTCGTCCACAGTAATTATTAATATTAATTAATAGTTAGTAAACTTAAAATACCTACAGAATAGGAATTTATCCAAACCTGTAGGTTAATTTGCTTTAAATAAATCAAGAAAATTATGACTATGCCTAACAAAATTCAAGAACAAGCCAAAGATTTGCTAGAGAAAGTAGTCTCATCTGTACATGAATTAGTTGATGATATTACAGCTTTAGAAATAAATACAATGGTTGTAGATCAAATTACTGGTGCAAAGTTTAATGCTTGGCAAGCGTATGAAGAGATTTATTCAATAAATGACAAAGACTACTTTGATGTCAAAGGAATTCCAAATCCAGACGATTTACCAGAACCACAAAAAACTCAAGCTCAAGAATTACGCAAGCGTTATACAAGTCTATTTTCGCAACTTGAAAGAGAATATTTTTACATTCTCCTAGAAAAAAGTAATGAGAGTAGTGAGCCAGATTCCAGAATAATCCAATATCAAGAGCGTCTTAAATATCAGGTGGAACATAAAGCGAATATTCTTCCAACTGACGAGGTATACATAAAGCTAGCTCGACCAATATTGCCTGCTCCCACTCCTGTTGCAGATCGAGAAGAAAATAATCTAAAAAGTTTGCAGCAAAGATGGAAAGAGATTGAAGAACTTTTAAATAATGATAAATTTATTCGTACTTTGCGGAAAATGTCTGAACTAAAAGCGGCACTTAATAGTGGCAATATTACCACCGTAGATATTGATGTTATTTATGCTCAAACTGTTATGCAATTAGATGGAGATATTATTAGTCGTTATCATAAAAAGCTATTTCAATTACCTGAAGGAGATAGAGATTTAATTCTAAAAATACATAATGAAGGGGTAGTTGCTGGAGAGAAACAGTGGCGTGGAACACTAGATTTTCTGATTGGTATTGTACAAAATATCGCAAAATTATCCCGACAATGAACGCCGAACAAACACACACAGATAACGAAGTTGATGTTCAACTCTCTTTCTTTGTACAAATACCTCAAGGCACTCCTATTGAACTTAAAATTAAGGTTGAACCAGGACAGTATACTTTTTATCTAAATAAAACCGTTTTAAAACAAATTGAAGAAGCACGAGAAATAGGCTGCTCTTTATACATTCCACCAAAATTACTAGCTTATCTTTGGTACTACAATTGTTTTAGCGATAAGATTTGCTTTAGTACTAACACTACGTTATACGCTCAATTAGTAGTTAATAAAAAAAACTTTAAAATATTTGACAATACTTTTATCGTAAATTTTATCAAATTATTCTGGAGTAAAGCATTAAAAAATAAATCGAAATTACAGTATGGACTTACTTTTAATTCTTATTATAGAGAAGATACATCAGCTTTATATTTTTGGAAAGAACAAGATATTATTTTACAAAGCAATATCTTATTTTATGGCGACATAATTCACAAAATTAGGAGTGATGTTATCCAAAATCCTCAGTGTTTAAATATTGTTTCTGTTCATTATTGGCTTATTGAACAAATACTAAGCTGTCTTCGGAGTAAATTAAATCTGCTAGTTTGGGAGATAGCTTCTCTCTTTCCTGCTGGTTTTCTAGTTTACAATCTTCATCCAGCAAATTGGATGCTAGTAATATTTGCTTGGTTAGGGTTAACTATATTATTTGCTACTACTCGCTATATAGTTGTTAATCAACTTCAAAGTCGTACTTCCATAAACTCTAAATTTATAAATAGGTTGATATGGACGCTGATTTGTTTCATTCCTAGTGTTGTTGCTACTACTAGCTTTAGTAACATTACTGGCTTATTATTACCGCTTTTTTCACTTATCACTCCAAAACTTGTAGAGTATATTTTAAGTTTTACATGGGGGCGAGTTGTTAAATTGATTATGCGTCCCTTATTAAGAAATTTCAATTAAATAAAATCCTTTTAACTCTCTTTTTTTCACCATCGCTAGAGTAAAATCCAAAATTCTTACTCAGAATTGAGCTTTGAATATTCTCTCCCGAAAGTGATTAATCAGAATTCAGAATTCTGAATTCTGAATCGGCTACGCCCCGGTGCGCTAAAAGAATTAGAATAATCTCTCTGTCTAGCTTTAAGACCTAAATACTGTACAACACTTTCCTTGAAATCTGCTGCAATTTAGCTAACTTATAAAAGGGGTTGGCTTTTTGATGAT
Source organism: Nostoc sp. DedQUE04 (assembly GCF_034530995.1). Classification (NCBI taxonomy): domain Bacteria; kingdom Bacillati; phylum Cyanobacteriota; class Cyanophyceae; order Nostocales; family Nostocaceae; genus Nostoc; species Nostoc sp. DedQUE04. The sequence continues at coordinate 223,078 of NZ_JAVRCA010000002.1, forward strand.
TTTTACTTTGTCAATATTTGCCAACAATGTCCGGCGATCGCCCAATCTTCTTGAGTATGTATAACTAATACTCTCACTGTTGAGTCAGGTGTGGCAATATCTTTATCGACTGGCTGCTGTTGATTTTTCTCAAGGTCTATTTTCAGTCCGATAAATCCAAAGGCTTCACAGGCGGCTTGGCGAATTTCCGCAGAGTGTTCACCTACACCTGCTGTGAATACTAAAGCATCTAATCCCCCCAAACTAGCAAGCATTGCGCCGATACCAGAACGCAAGCGATGCACGTAGATATCCCACGCCAGTTGAGCGCGGGAATTACCTTGAGCGATCGCTTCTCTGACTTCACGCATATCGCTAGATACACCCGAAATTCCTTTTAACCCAGAAGCTTTATTTAGTAACTCATCCAACTTTTCGATAGAGTAATTGCAGTGTCGCAACAGATAAATCAAAATCCCCGGATCGACTGAACCAGAACGGCTACCCATCATTAATCCTTCTACGGGTGTGAATCCCATAGTGGTATCAATACTGCGACCGTTTTTAATCGCTGCTAAAGAGCATCCATTCCCCAGATGGCAAATAATTAACCGCTCAGATGCAACATCTCGACCGAGAATTTGGACAGCACGTTGAGAACAGTATTGGTGACTAATACCATGAAACCCATAGCGACGGATACCTTGCTCTACCCACTGATATGGGCCGGGATAGATTGCTGCTGCATCGGGTAAAGTGGCGTGAAATCCGGTATCAAACACTGCTACTTGAGTGACATCTTTTAGGATGTGTTCAATTGCTTCTATGCCTTCCAAAGCAACTGGATTATGTTCGGGAGCAAGATTAGACAGATCGGCGATCGCTTTTTTGACATCCTCCGTAATTATCACACTATCTCGATAATCTTCTCCACCGTGTACGATCCGATGCCCTACCACATCGATTTCTGACAAGCGATCGATTACCTTGGTGGCATCACGATCGAGTGTATTGAGCATATAGGTGAGGTGCGCCTGTGGGGAATCACCAGAGATTGATTTTTGTAGCGTTCCATCCGTAGCAGTTTTCACCTCAATTTCTGCCACACTCCGATCTTGAGTCCAGTTGATTTTGCCTTCCCAAAGGGGTTGGGGTGCTTGAGTGGGCAGAGTTTCACCTGCAATTTCGTACAAACAACTCTTTTGGCTGCTCGATCCGGCATTTAGCACCAATATTTTCATAGTGACAACACAAAAAGACGATCTCTTTTGATCGTGTCACTAATTCTAGCTTCATGCTTAGTACAGTCTTGCGTAAAAGCGTAGCCTTAACAATATGTGAGTTCGACAGACCTCTCCCAGACAGCCTCCCTCTCCTAAAAGGCGAACGCGTTGCGTCTCCTGGTAGGAGAGGGAGGAGTAATGAGTAAGGAGGGTTTTTACTCCCCTCTCCTACCAGGAGAGGGGCTGGGGGAGAGGTCAAAATAGCACTCGTCGAACTCATGTTAACAATACAAGCCGATGCATTAACAAGGCGGCCGTTGCATTAACAATACAAGCTGACGTATTAACAAGGCCGCGGCCGCATTCACAATACAAGCCGATGTATTAACAAGGCCGCGGCCGCATTCACAATACAAGCCAACGCATTGGCATTGCACAGTATTGCCTTTCATGAATTCACTATAAATTAATGAAATTCTGTACTTAGTTTTCTCACGGTACAACAAGACTTTGAAGCTTCTAAATTTCAGAGACTTGGAACTAGGAAGCGAAAAGAAGTGGCTTGGTCAATTATCATTTCGTAGTTTGATTGGGCGGATGTCGCGGATCTTGAGGGTTCTTTTGCCTGCGTTATCGTCGTCATCAATTGTTACCAGAGATTTCACGACCGTATGGTTTGCATTTCCACCAGTCACGGTGACAACAAATGCTGAGTAACTGTTAGTGTTTGTGCCACAACCACTCCGGTCATGGAAGGTTTGATTCCATTCACCAATACGGACACCCTCGCCTCGTGGCTCATCACCACTTTGTTTAATTTCATTGAGAAGAGCTACTTTCAGTTGAGATAGCTTTGATTTTTTATCGGCAAGCATAAGTTTAAGAAACTTCTCGCGATTTACATTGTCAAGATTGCCGCCGTTGCTGCATTTATCTTCGTAGTTGGCAAAAGCTGAATTTGGGCTAGTCATCACCAGTGCTGGGATGTTGGCAGACTGAGCGGCGTGCCCACTTGTTGTCGCTAGTGCGAGAACACATAAAGTTAAAGTAAAAAAACCAAAGCGCATTCAATTCTCCGAGCATGAATTAGTGTGTCCAATCAAGATTAACTGCAACGGACACTAAAGGAGAGGGTTTGCTTGGTAGGCGTATGCAGCAAAGGGGTGACATGAGCAGTGATACCAAAGGTTACGAATATGCAAGAAACAAAACCCCTAACTGAAATCGTTATACTAACTGTGGGAGGCTGTTTATCTATCCAGCCAGATTCCATAGTTGTGTTTTTTATAGCTTGTTGCACTATGTCTTTCTTCAAAACCCCGCTGATTGGTTTAAAAGCTGACTCATTTCGTCATCCATTAGACCTGGAAGCTACCAGAGCGCTCAAGCAGATACCAGGCATAGATATGTTGGTGCGAAATTGGCTCGGGCCAATGGCAGAGCAGGTTTTTTATGTGGAAAATATTGCCTCTAGCATTTTGGTGGGTGAAAAGCAACTACCCGATTTATACAAGCTATTGTTAGATGCCTGTAAAATCCTGGATATCGATCCTCCCCAGTTGTACGTTCGGCAACATCCGGCTCCTAACGCCTATACTTTTGCTGTGCGCGGTAAGCAGCCTTTTGTGGTGGTACACACTTCCCTGATTGATATCCTGACACCAGAGGAAATACAAGCAGTAATCGCCCACGAGTTAGGGCATCTCAAGTGTGACCATAGCGTTTACTTGACACCTGTAAATTTATTAATATTAGCTGCGGCGATTGTGCCCAATGTCGGAACCTTCGTGGCTCAAGCTATACAGGCGCAACTTTTGGAATGGGTACGTTGTGCTGAGTTTACCTGCGATCGCGCCGCATTACTAGCAACTCAAGACCCAAAAGTGGTCATGTCCGTGTTGATGAAGTTGGCTGGTGGTTCTCCCACCTTAGCGCCACAACTGAATCTCGATGCCTTTGTTGCCCAAGCCCGCGCTTACGATGATATTAGCAAGACAGAACTGGGTGAAATGGTCAAAGCTGCTCGCACAGCCCAATTAACCCATCCAGTGCCAGTACTGCGGGCGCGAGAAATTGACCGTTGGGCAAGCAGCACCGAATATCAAACTCTGTTGCACAGTCACGGACTAAAGTCTACTAATAATGAAGTTGCACCCAAAGGTGGATGGCGCAATTGGTAGAGCTACTTTTCACAACGGCTTTTTCGCTATATAAGCAGAAAAATTTTTAATAGATCGTGAGAAGCGATCGCACTTTGGCGATCGCTTCTCCTTTTGATCAAAAAACGCAAACTCTAATTACACTACATATCCCTTTTGTCAACTAGAAGCTTTTAAAGCTGCTTCTGCTTGGGAATGTAACAACAAACCGTATTCTAAGCCCTCCACCACTGCTTGATAGGAAGCCGCCAAAATATTGGTAGAAACCCCTACCGTTGTCCAGCGTTGACGACCATTGCCTGATTCTACCAACACACGAGTTTTTGCCGCAGTGCCCGTATGTCCGTTGAGAATCCGCACTTTGTAATCTGTCAAATCAAAGGTTGCAATCTGAGGATAAAAGTTCACCAAAGCCTTGCGTAAAGCTGCATCCAAAGCTGCAACAGGCCCGTTACCTTCCGCCGCCTCCAAAATATTTTTGCCGTCAACAGCGACTTTGACTGTAGCTAGGGCATTGCTAGTTTCTTTCCCCTCAATCAAGTCACAGTGGACTTGAAAACCTTTGACTTCAAAAAACTTTTGGCGGCCTCCCAAAGCTTCGTGCATCAGCAACACAAAACTGGCCTCTGCTGCTTCAAATTGAAATCCTTCACTTTCCAAATCTTTGAGGCGCTGGAGAATTTCCCTAGCCTCTGCTTTTTGTTGATCCAATTCAATGCCAAAACTGCGGGCTTTGGCTAAAACATTGCTCAGTCCAGACTGTTCCGAAATCACAATGCGCCGACGATTCCCGACTTGTTCCGGCTGAATGTGTTCGTAAGTTAGGGGATTACGTTCTACAGCTGATACATGAATACCGCCCTTATGGGCAAAAGCCGAACGTCCCACAAAGGGAGCGTGTTCATCTGGCGCAAGGTTGACCACCTCACTCACAAAACGACTAGCTTCTGTAAGTTGTGTAAGCTGGTCTTCTGTGATACAACTGTAACCCGCCTTCAGTTGTAAATTGGGAATTAACGAACAGAGGTTAGCATTACCGCAACGTTCACCGTAACCATTAATTGTGCCCTGTACCATCTTTGCCCCTGCCATCACGGCAGCTATTGCGTTAGCAACCGCCATTTCCGAATCGTTGTGAGTATGAATTCCAATTTGAGGAATTGTCCTTTGTCCTTTGTCCTTGGTCATTGGTTCTTGACAAATGACCAATGACAAATGACTAATGACATCTTGAACAATTTGGCTAATTTCGTGGGGTAAAGTGCCGCCATTGGTATCACAGAGGACTAGCCATTCCGCACCAGAGGCGATCGCAGCTTCTAATGTCTGTAAAGCATAATCTCGATTGTGCTTATAGCCATCAAACCAATGTTCGGCATCGTAGATAATGCGACGCCCTTGAGAACGGAGGTACTCAATGGTGTCGCGAATCATCGCCAAATTTTCTTCTAATGTCGTCTTGAGTCCTGTTGTCACGTGTAAATCCCAAGACTTGCCAAAAATCGTTACCCAGCGAGTTCCCGCCGCCAAAATATCCTGTAGCATCGGTTCGGTGGCGGCAGTGGAGTTGGGGCGTCGAGTCGAGCAAAAAGCGACAATTTCAGCCTGTTTAAGCGGATCTTCTTGGAGTTGCCAGAAAAATTGTACATCCTTGGGATTGGCACCAGGCCAACCACCTTCAATAAAAGGAATTCCCAGTTGATCGAGTCTACGGGCAATGCGTAACTTATCTTCTATCGATACAGATAGCCCTTCGCGCTGAGTGCCATCCCGTAATGTAGTGTCATAGAGCCAAAGTTGAGGTGAAGAATTTGTGGTCATAAAACTGGGACCGACGAGACAACTTTCGAGGCAATGTGTCAATATACAACAAAAAGCCAGTTTGGCAATTTAAAAATGCCTAAAGTAATAGCTGAAGGTAAAACAATTGATTGCGAGCATGGAAGCAATCTGCGCAAGATTTTGCTGCAAAATGGTATTAACCTCTACAATGACGGTGCTAAGGTAATAAACTGTCGGGGCATTGGCAGTTGTGGTACCTGCGCGGTTAAGGTAGAGGGCAAAGTCTCAGCAGCGAACTGGCGCGATCGAACACGGCGTTCGCTTCCTCCCCATTCTCCTACAACAGACTTACGTTTAGCCTGTCAAACTCAGGTTTTAGGCGATGTAAAAGTGACAAAGTTTGATGGATTTTGGGGACAAGGTTCTCGAATAGTGTGGACACCAAAAGGTTAAAAAGGAGTTAAGACAAGATGGGTAGATGGACACCCTTAATTTTAATGGCTGGTGGTTTAGCCATTCTGCTTGGTACATTACTGGGCATCAACTTTCCGATGGGCGTACAAACTGCCAACGCTCCTAGTGACAAGAAATCAGAAGTCCTGCCAGCTAATATCAATGTTAATAGCAGTGCTGGCAGCAAAAATGAAGAAACTGCAACAGAAGGAAACGAAACAACTGAAACCAACCAAAACAGACGCTCTATTGTAGCTCCAAGACCTGACAACAGGAGTAACGTTGCTCAGAATTCTGGCGATGACTCAACATCACCTGCTGACACTACAACAGAGAATAATACAGATTCTTCAGGAACAAGCACACCATCCAGCGATACAAATCAAAGCAACGAACCAATCCGCGCCTTGTGGTAACGAGCAGATCCTTCTTCAGACCCGTCTTTAGTTACAAGTTATAAGTTATAAGTTATGAGTTATGAGTTATGAGTTATTAGTTATGTACTAATGATAAATGGCTAATGACAGATGACTAATGACTAATGACTAATGATTAGTGAGACTGTAATTATTGGTGGCGGCGTTATTGGTTTAGCGATCGCCATTGAACTAAAATTGCGCGGGACAAACGTCACCGTGCTTTGTCGTGACTTTCAGGCTGCCGCTACCCACGCCGCCGCCGGGATGTTGGCACCAGATGCGGAAAACATCGCTAATGAAGCAATGCGTTCTTTGTGTTGGCGATCGCGTGCCTTATATCCCGACTGGACGCGCAAATTAGAAGAACTGACCGGCTTAAATACTGGCTACCGTGCCTGTGGTATCCTTGCACCCGTCTTTGAAGAGGCAGGGGGGCAGGGGGGCAGGGGAGCAGGGGAGCAGAGGAGCAGAGGGGAAAGTCTTTCCTCCTCATCTCCCTCATCCCCCTGTTACTGGTTAAACAAGGAGGCAATTCATCAATATCAGCCAGGATTGGGAGCCGAGGTAGTTGGTGGCTGGTGGTATCCTGAAGACGCCCAAGTTGATAATCAAGCTCTAGCTCACGTATTGCGGACGGCGGCTGAATCTATTGGTGTTGAACTTAAAGATGGTATTACGGTAGAAGGATTTTTACAGCAGCAAGGACAAGTGGTTGGCGTGCAAACCAATGCTGGAATAATTCGCGCCGCGCACTATGTTTTAGCTTCAGGTGCTTGGTCAAATGAATTGTTACCGCTACCCGTGCTACCCAGAAAAGGACAAATGCTGAGTGTGCGGATACCAGAATTTGCGCCGGACTTGCCCTTAAAGCGGGTTTTGTTTGGGCAGGATATTTACATCGTACCAAGACGCGATCGCCTGGTTATTGGCGCAACCAGTGAAGACGTTGGCTTTATGCCCAACAACACCCCAGAAGGTATTCAAAAATTACTACAAGCTGCCATCCGGCTGTATCCCCAATTAAAGCATTATCCCATTCAAGAATTTTGGTGGGGATTTCGCCCAACCACCCCTGATGAATTACCCATTTTGGGCACTAGCCACTGTCAAAATTTAACCTTTGCTACGGGTCATTACCGCAACGGAATTCTACTTGCGCCCGTAACCGCCGCTTTGATTGCCGATTTCATCTTAGAACAAAAATCTGACCCCCTACTTGCTGATTTTCACTATTCGCGTTTTCAGTCCAAGTCATCTACCTCCACCCCAATGCTGACTCACTCTGCTAATTTCTCTAACGGACATCACTCTGCTATATCTCCACTCCCCACGGATGCGATTAATCGCGTCTCTACCGATTCCCCATTGATTATCGCTGGCAAAACCTTCCAATCCCGCTTGATGACGGGAACTGGTAAGTATCGCAGCATTGAGGAAATGCAGCAAAGCGTCGCCGCCAGCGATTGCCAAATTGTCACCGTAGCAGTACGACGGGTACAAACCAAGGCTCCTGGACATGAAGGTTTAGCTGAAGCCTTGGATTGGACGAAAATCTGGATGTTACCCAATACCGCAGGTTGTCAAACTGCCGAAGAGGCGATTCGGGTGGCGCGTTTAGGGCGAGAAATGGCGAAATTATTGGGGCAAGAAGATAATAACTTTATAAAGTTAGAAGTAATACCCGACCTTAAGTATTTACTCCCAGATCCAATTGGGACATTGCAAGCAGCAGAACAACTAGTTAAAGAAGGCTTTGCAGTATTGCCCTATATCAATGCTGACCCCATGTTAGCCAAGCGTTTAGAAGAAGTAGGCTGTGCTACAGTCATGCCTTTGGCATCACCAATTGGTTCTGGACAAGGACTGAAAACAACTGCCAATATCCAAATAATCATCGAAAATGCAGGTGTGCCAGTGGTGGTAGATGCTGGTATTGGTTCACCTTCAGAAGCCGCTCAGGCAATGGAATTGGGAGCAGATGCCTTGTTAATTAATAGTGCGATCGCTCTTTCTCCAAAACCAGCAGCAATGGCTCATGCGATGAATTTAGCGACAGTCGCCGGTCGTCTAGCATACCTTGCCGGCAGAATGCCTATTAAAGATTACGCCAGTCCTAGTTCACCTCTAACTGGGACGATTACTAGTTAAGGGGCATGGGGCAAGGGGGACAAGGGGGAATTATTACAAGTCTCTCCCTTATTTCCCCATCTTCGCTGTCTACGTTGTCTCTTCTCAATGCCCAATGCCCAATGACAAATGACAAATGACAAATGACAAATGACAAATGACAAATGACAAATGTAACGATTTATCTAGCAGTTTAAGACCAGATTTAGCATTTATGTAACATTAAATTAACGATAAAGATAAAGGAATTCATTCATGCCCTATACCAATGAAGAAGGCGGTCTTCTGAATAATTTTGCCCGGGAACCAAAGGTTTATCAAGCAGAACCTCTCACGGAAGGGCAAAAGCGAACTTATATCATACTAGGAATTGCCGCTACAGCTTTGGTTGCCGGCTTGATTCTAGTCGCCTTCTTTGTTTCTAAGAGCAGTTGATCGTAAAACATTTTAAGAAAACTTCATCTTTTTTATAGTTTTTCAGGTTCCGATTTTAAGAGGGGCCTGCTTTTTTATTTTTTGTTAAAATCGAACTAGGAATGAAAGTATATAATTATACTTTATTGTTCCTACTATAATTGAAGGCTCAATATATCCACAGCAGCACAACATCTACTTATTAAAAATCATTTTTATTATGACTTTAGTCCACTTGAATGCACCCAGAAAGGTGATATGTACTATGTTTTGGCTTTTTAGCCGCTATGAGCGTGAATGATACTGCACACAACAATAATTCTACTTGGAATCGGCAAGTATACCACCGCCTGAAACTTGCCTTAAGTCTTGGCTTACGACGACAAATTCTTTTGGCAGTTTGTGATGATTTATACTTAAGAAATCAAGTAGCAGCCCGTTTGCATTCTACATTGGCTTATCCTGTTGGACAGGTGCTATATCAATCATCAAATGCTCAGGAAAATAGCACTCCAGCTTATCCGCGATTAGTCACGTTGCGTTTGAATTTAAACGATCCCAATCCCATAATTCAGATTAATCAATGGTTGACTAATTACCCACCGCCAATTGTTGAGGCATCAAAAGATACTCCTGGAAGACCTTTTCCAGTACCAGCATTTCAGATTGTCGGCGTGGAACATCTTACGAAGCAACCAGTTGCAACACAGCGTTTATTTTTGCACTATCTCCGCTTAAGCGAACAATATTTCTCTACACAAGAATCCAGCCGATTTCTAGAATCTAATTTGCTTTTGTGGATACCACGTCCTTGGTTAGCGGCTATTAAGCAATCAGCACCACAGTTTTGGCGTTGTCGTACTGGCGTATTTGTCTTTGCTGGAGAACCCACACCAGCAACTCAGAATTTGGCCTATCCAGAACGTTTTTCACGTTCTGGAAGCTTGGATTTAGGCAATATTGAGCAGTCGATTCTAGATGAATCAGCTAACCAAGCAGAACTCAGAACCGCAACTACCGAGTTCAAGTTTGATAATAATTCTGATTTCCCAGTAGAGATACAAGAAAATCGCATACACAAAACTGAGGAAGTTTCACCATCAACAGCGGATTTATTGAAGGCTACGCCACAACAACAGGAATCTACAAATCGGTCTGGTAGTGGGAGTAATAATCAATCGCTGTCGTCTTTATCTTATATTAGCAATGAGTTAAAAGAGCTAGTAACAGCAACAATAAATACAAGTATTGCTCAAAATACAGAGGATTCTTTACAACCACAGCAGATTTTGTTGGAGATTGAAGAATTACACGAAAATCTTGCTTCAGAGGAGATACTGGCAGAGGCTTATCATCGCTTGGGTACTTTATATCGTCTTCGGATTGAGCAAGGAGAGGCAACTTTAGAAAACCTAATGGTGGCAATTATTGCCTATCAGGAAGCAATTAGCTATGACGAAAGCTCACCGCAACTCCCAGATATCTTGAATGATTTGGGTACGCTCTACTGGATGCTATACCGCACACCACCCAATTCTGAAGAGGGACAAACTTATATAGAGCAGGCAATAGAATTTTATCAGTTGGCGTTAAAGATAATTTCGCCTCAGACACATTTGGAAACTTACGCTCGCGTACAAAATAATTTGGGGACAGCCTATGGTGATTTAGCTCGTTTCTCTCACCCATCGGAAAATTGGCAGCAAGCAATTTTGGCTTACAGTGAAGCACTCAGCTACCGTACAGCTGAAATGGATTCATTAAAGTATGCAGCTTGCCAAAATAATTTGGGTACTGCTTACTGGCATTTAGGGCAATACAACCAACCGATTGTGCATTTAAAGAAAGCGATCGCAGCTTACAATGAAGCACTTGCACACTACAACCCAAAAGAGGAACCGCTCAAGTATGGCATGATTCAAAACAATATCGGTACTGCGTTTTGGAATCTGGCACAATACGAACAACCTGCCCAAAATCTCCAGCTAGCCATAGATGTTTATAGCGAAGCTCTCAAGTATCGCACTCCAGCTAATGTTCCCAGTGCCTGCGCCGCTACACAAAATAATCTGGGTACTGCTTACTGGCATTTAGCAAACCTATCTGAAACTACTAAAGAGGCACGGCAAAAATATCTGCAACTATGTATCAGCGCTTACGAAGAAGCTATAGCTTTGGCTCACTCACTTAGCGGTACTTCTTTAAGTTTTGATTTGCTTGCCTCTCACAATAACCTGGGACTAGCACATTATCAGCTAGCAATAGATAAGTCTTTTAATGTTGACAAAGCAACACGCTCTCAACACTTAGAAGTAGCGTTAGATAACCATTTGCAAGCCTTAAACGGATTAAGTAAACAACCAGAGGCTTACCAAACAACCTTTGCTTATGTGGTGAAAACTATTCGTGCTTTTCATAATGAGTTAGGGATACAGGGACAAAATCTAGCTTTATCTAAAGTTCCTAGCCAGTTGTTACCAGAGATTTTGTCAAAATTATGAATCCCATTGCTCTCCATAGTGCGGAGAATGTCAAAAAACTGTAACTTCATATCAACTTGACAATTTATTGGTAAGTCAAGTAAGGTAGCGATGTTTACGACGGGCTACGTCTACGTAATTGCCTACGTAATTACTAGACTTCTTGCATAAATCAAAAAAGAACCCTAATCCGCCTTTGACTTACCTTAAAGTCTCCACTCTTGCTGAGAGGTAGCGTGTTAGGGAAATTTTGCAATCGGTTTACTGTTTTACTAATTACAAACTAGTGAAATATATTTTCACTAGTCATAATTTTAACTTCATAAATATAAATTATTCATTAAATTATTTTGAAATACACATAAATATTTTATAAAAAATACAAGAAGACATTGGCGTATTTTCCGTAAATTTACTAAGGTAGACTGAATACCTACTTGAAAGAAGCTCCAGAATGAACGTTTAAACCTAGAATTATGAAACTAAGTTTTGTTTTCGCTACTGCTATATCTAGTTTTTTTGTGAGTTCGGCCACAGGATTTAGTTTCTCTGGTCAAGCACAAGCTCTAACTTTTTCTGGCATCTCTAGTGCGACATGGGGAAATCCAACTCCAGGAATCAATGATACTAATCCCATATATACAGGTGTGGGAAGTAACACATTTACCTGGGGTCAAGCTAATTTGCCGCCAGGACTTCCAAATAAACTAACCTCTAATGGAACTTCATTTTCTGCGGACATTAACTCTGTATTCAAAATAGCTGATTTAACTTACTTCAATGGTAAGGTACGCACTGATTCAAGCGTTGGATTTGTACCTTTAAATCTCAATCTATCTTTCAGCCCACCTGTGGGAACCAGCCAAGTTTTTGACTTTAACTTGCGTTTAGTAAATACACTTAATGACCCAAAAGATCCTGAGAATAGTGCAGACTTGGTATTTTTAGACACAAATTTGAGTAATCGCAGTTTCACCTTTGGAAGTAATAAATATACCCTTGAGTTAATCGGTTTTAATCTAGAAGGTCACCAGATAAGTATTAAGGCTCTTGAAGAAGCTACAACTACAACAGCTATTTATGCCAAAATCAAAACTATACCCGAACCTGCGTCAGTGTTGGGTCTATCATTGCTAGGGATATACCTGATATCTCGTAAAAATCCTTGGAAAATAAATACAGGGAATAGAAAATAGGGAATAGATATATACTGAGTTTTATTCAAAAATTAAATAGGAGTGCTACATAACAATCCGATTTGATTTTTGAACTTATTTACGGGGACAGATAAGAGGCAACAATCAAGAAGGTTCTTTCAATTGTATGGGGTTTTTTCACGCAATCAAAAATTTGGGCGATAAAAATATAGAGACGCGACAAATCGCGTCTCTACAAGGGTTTAGCGTTTTTTGATAGACGCGATGAATTGCGTCTTTATGCAGGGTTAGGTTGGGTTCGGCTTTGAAGTAGCTGGATAATTGCAGCTTTTTCTAAGATTCCAACTAGGACGCCATTCTCACGAATCACGGGAAGTACAGATAGTTTTTGTTGTTCGAGTAACTGCATGACTTCCAGCAGAGGTTGATCTGATTGGACTGTGGTAGATTCGGTAATTGGTCGCATGACTTCTTTAACTTGAGTTTCTGACCACAGTGCTGTGGGGATGGTTCTTAAATTATCAACTGCGATCGCACCTATTAATTGTCCATCATCATCAGTCACTAAGAACCGATGCCAGTTTTGCCCACTTATGACTCGCTCATCGGCAAACTCTCTTAAGGTAAGATTAGCAGATACAATCGGGCTGTCATGAGTTACAGCATCTTCGGCTGTCAAACCTGTAAGTTTTTCTTGGACTCTAGCAAATTGAGCCGAATTACCAGCATTTTGCAATAAGAAGAAGCCAATTAACAAGTTCCAGAAGTTACCGGAGTTGCCAAATAATAGTAGAGGAAGTACACCAGAAAGAATTGCTACCCAACCAAAGATTTGCCCGACTCGACTAGCAAAGGTGACACCTTTATAAGGATTACCTGTAATTTTCCAAACTATGGCTTTCAGTATATTTCCGCCATCTAAGGGCAAGCCAGGAATCAGGTTAAACAGCGTTAATGCCAAGTTAACAGAAGCGAGAACACCAAGAATTGCAGCTAACGGCCCTGATGCAGCAGTAGTAACACCAATAGCTGTAACGATACCGCACAATAGTAAGCTTACCATTGGCCCGGCGATCGCTACCCAGAAAGCCTCACCTGGGGTTTTCGACTCTTTTTCTAAGCTAGCCAAACCGCCAAATATAAACAGCGTGATGGATTTGACATCAATTCCCTGGCGAATCGCAACAAAACTGTGGCCTAATTCATGGGCGACGACAGAGGCAAATAACATCAGCGCTGTCATCAATCCTAGTAGCAAAGCCAATCCCGCAGACAATTGGGGAAATTGCGCCGCCAGTCCACTGCTATAGCTCCAAGTTACTAAACCCAGAACTAAAAACCATGACGGATGGATATAGAAGGGAATTCCGAAGAGATTACCAACGCGAATTGTGCCATTCATGTCGTTCACCTTTGATTTCAGCTTCGAGAGGTTTGCTTTCATCCTTCTCGATGTCTTTATTGTAACGAAAGGTTAAGAGATTTTAATCTTGATGGCGGTAGTGGTGTCCGTCGATAAAGGTGCGGTTATTGGGAATATTGAGAGCATCCAAATTCAAGAAGCAGGAGAAACCTTGGATCGCGTCGATAGCGCATTTCGATACATTTTTTTGTACGAATGCTGCTTTATAGCCAGAACTTCTGTCTGAAATGGGGCGCTCAACAACCCTCCTAGTAATAAAAAGGACAGTCCACTGTACCCTCGCACGAGCCAAACATGAATAGTCCTCTTGCATAAATCAAAAATAAGAAAGAACCCCACCCCGCCAAAGCTACGCTTTGTCTCCCCTCCCGAAGAGCGGGGAGGGGTTGGGGGTGGGGTGTTAGGGACTTTTGCAAGAGGTCTAATGAATAGTCCACCAGGCAGGATCGTTGAACTAGGCAACCCCAATCGTTAATAACTGAGCAATCAAGCAGAGGTTAAAGACAGTTTAAGTCGTATAAAAACAGATTTGTATCCAACGTGTGAGAACACATTCAATTTCCGATTTTGTGGTCATGTCAGACTGCCTATTTTACGTTTAAACCCAATGTCCCCGTAGCATATAACATTGCTTTATTGACTAACTCAGCCCCCGCTTTTTCGGGTGAACCGACATCGAATGGAGGAGCTGGATCGTACTCCATTAATAGTTGAGCGATCTTGGCGGCTTCTTCACCACAAAGGACTTCAGCGATCGTTAGACCAAAATCAATGCCTGCCGTAACCCCCCCACCAGTTATGCGATTTCGGTCAATCACAACTCGCTCCGTTCCGACCTCAACGCCCAACGTTGCGAGTTGTTCGCGCATCATCCAGTGAGTCGCCGCTCGATAGCCTTGTAGTAGTCCTGCCTTCGCTAAAAACTCAGACCCGCCGCACACAGAGGTGATGAACTTTGCCGTGCTCCCCTGTTTGTGGAAAAACTCAAGCACTTCTGGATCGTTTACTACTGCACTCTGTCCTAAACCGCCGCCGACGCAGATTGCGTCTAAAGGTGGGCAATTTTCAAAGGTAGTATCGGGCAAAATCATCATTCCGTCATCGGTTTTGATCGGGTCTAAAGCTTTCCAGATGCGGTGGATCTGGACACCAGGAAGCGAATTAAAAACTGTCTGGGGCCCTACAATATCAAGTGCTGTCATGCCAGGATAAAGTACCAAGCCAATAATATGTTTTTGTGAGTAAGTCATGAATCAATCTCCTGATGAAAGTTGCTATGAAATCTATCCTTAAAGAATTGAAAGTTAAGGATTTAGTCTTGGTTGTGGTTAGGAAATACAATGCGAAATGTCCGATGAACTAGGGTTGTAGAAATAGAGAATAAGGAAAAGCCGATAAGTGGATGGAAGACTGCTAAAGGAAAAGAAGTCTTCAAGTGAATTGTGAGAAATTGCAGTCCCAACAACACTGGAATACTTGCAGTAAGGCGCTGGACTCTTGAAGGAAACGGCATCAGAAACACCCATATCAACAAAATTAGCGAGAGTCCGCTATATCCTCGCACGAGCCAGATATGTAGGTTCCACCAATCAGAGTTGTAAAAGTAAGCCAGTCCAACACTGAATACTTGGATTGCTAAACAGAGATTAAAAAACACTACTGCGATAAAAAAACTAATTTGAATCCAGCGCCCGGATATCTGTGTATCATCAATCCCAGGATTTAGAGTCATGGTTAAGTAATCCCAAAAAAAGCAAATAAATTAGTCATTGGTCATTAGTCATTGATAAAGAGTTTTTTGGTACATACCTCGCAAGAGAGTGCCCAAAAAAACTAATGACAAGTGACAAATGACAAATGACAAATGACTAAAGCTAAGATAAGTCTGGTTGCTATACTGCGCCTAGACCTCGAAAGGGTACAATTTGCCAATCATGATTGCCTTACAAACTCTGTTTCATGCAATTGCTCAAGCTAAAGATGAAGAGACATTGCGATCGCACATACGCACCGAAATGAGTGAATATTTTTCAGCTACACGATGTGGGCTGTTTTTCTTTGCTCAAATTCCTCTAGCTAACAGCAAGCTCCAAAAAGCAGTGGAAACCGCATTATCACCCCAACACAACCCAGTTGCACGCTACTTGCTAGAACATCATGCCCCTGTTCATGAAGCTTTAGTAGTAGAACCTAAGACGTGGAGGTTGATTTGTCCTCGTGCCGATCACTGGCACGTTATGGGAGGGCCAATTGTCAGCAATGGTCAGTTAGTAGGCGTGGTAGGTTTTACTCGTCAGCAAGGAATGCCTGCATTTGATTCACAAAATCTTACAGATTTGAGTGCGCTTTGTTTGCATCTTTCTACTTGGGTGGCAATGGCGCGGCAATATCCACTAATATTACAGACAGAGCGTTTAACGCCTCGTGAAATGCAAATTGCTGACTTGGTGGCTCAAGGACAAACCAATGCAGAAATTAGTGCTGAACTTTGGATTACTGAAAACTCTGTCAAGCAAGCCTTAAAAAGGATGTTTCGCAAACTTGAAGTTTCATCTCGAACTCAGATGGTTGCAAAGCTTTCCACAGTTTCAAAATAAATAACCTTTTATTGGCCTCATTAATCCTGGATTTCTCTGCTTATGTCACTGGAGAAAGGCAGGGGGCAGGAGGCAGGAGGTTTTAGAAAAGAATTTTCTCTGGAGGCAAAATGGCCTGAGAGCAACTAAATTTATTTATGAAAAATAAAAAAATATGTATTTTATTAACTGGATACAAGAAATACAGCTTCCTTCTTAAATTGCCGTTCGGCTGAGGCTCATGTGGAAGTCTAAATTTATTTATGGGGATTCCTTCAGCATAGCTGCTCCTTAACCTGCCCCCTGATAACCATGTCTAGCAAAATTCAAGTGATACGTTATCAGGGGTGTATTTTCTGGCTTAGGCATCCACTTATGCGGAAATTTTCTCCATCTGCTGAGAAACTTTCTGTAACATCGGGGTAATTATATCGGCGGGCACAGGACAACTGAAGTAGTAACCCTGACCTTCATCACATCCTTGCATTTTCAGGTAGTCAAGCTGTTCTTGGGTTTCCACACCCTCTGCTGTGATGTTCAACCGCAGGCTTTTTGCCAGGGCAATAATCGCATTCGTGACGGCGGCACTATCAGGATTAGATGTGACATCCTGTACAAATGACCGATCGATCTTGAGCATATTCACGGGAAAGCGCTTCAAGTAGTTGAGGGAGGAATAACCAGTACCGAAGTCATCTAGAGCCAAGCATATACCCAGTTCTCGTAATTGTTTTAAGGTTTTAACCGATCGCTCCATATCACCCATCAAGAAGCTTTCTGTCACTTCCAATTCCAGATAAGATACTTGGAGTCCAGTTTCCTCAAGAATTTGACTGACGATCTCAACCAGATTCGGTAGTTCAAACTGTCGGGCTGACAGATTTACAGACATCCGAATTGGGTTAAATCCAGCAAGTTGCCAAGCACGGTTTTGGGCACAAGCAGTTCGCAAGACCCATTCACCAATTGGTAGGATCAAACCATTGGCTTCAGCAATGGGAATAAACTTTGTTGGAGAAACCAAACCTAATGTAGGATGCTGCCAGCGAACCAACGCTTCCATAGCTGTAATTTGTCCGCTGTGTAAATCAATCAGAGGTTGATAATAAACCAGCATTTCATTGCGCTCAAGCGCTCCACGTAATTCATTTTCTAAAGTTATTCGCTCCTGCAACTGAGCATTAATCTCCGGGGAATAGAATTGGTATTTGCTACGCCCTTGTTGCTTCGCCTGGTACAGTGCGATATGAGCCTGTTGCAAAAGTTGATCTACGCTATTACGTTCATTTATGCCATTAATTGTGATGCCGATGCTGACGGTGATATGAATCAAATTACCCTGTATAGAAAAGGGTTTGCTCAGGGTACTTAACAGCATCTGAGATAGCTTAATCACACTTTCAAAAGAAACAATGTCTATGCGGGCAATGGCAAATTCATCTCCACTCAAATGGGCAAGAATATCTGTTTGTGTCATACAGAGTGATAACCTCTGAGCGACTGCTCTTAACAACAAATTTGTTGTTTCATGCTCCAAACCATGACTCATAGCAGTGAAATCATCAATACCCAGTAAAAAGACCGCTACAAAGCGCTGGTTATTTTCAGGTTGAGATAGAGTCTGATGGAGGCGATCGCGAAATAAATCGCGATTGGGCAATCCAGTTAGATCGTCATAATTACTGATGTAATGAATTAATTCATCTAATTTGTAAAGAGTTTGTGAAGTATCCGCCATCAATGTACCGGCTTCATCAGCAAAATCTGTGGGCAATTCAGATAAGGTTTTGGTGTTTAGATAATTTTGCAATGCCGCAGATGTCAAAATAACTGGTTTGAGCAGGTGGTGTAGTGCGTAGAGAGTGGCGGCTGTACCCGCTAAAGTAGCCAACAGAGCAATAAGCATCACTCGAATCGCCATCTCCAAGGAATAGGAGTTTGAGATAACGAAACTCAAGAGTAAGCTTAAAAGTGGTATGTGAGTACCCAAAAATGCCACCAACATGATTTTAGCGGTGTAACTTTTTTTGAGTAATGGAAAACTATCTAGAAACGAGTATAGATTGAGCTTGTGATTGAGCTGCATAAATTCTGTTTGATAGTTGGTAAATTAGTTCCGCGCTATTTTGGCAAAAAGTATTTTTGATTTACAATTCAGTGCGATTAGCTCTCATGGAACCCAACCCTGATAAGGTTATATATTATGCTTCCCAATCTAGGTTTCTATTTATATGTTTAACCATAAAGTTTATGTAAAACTTATCCATCAACAATTTCACAATAAATACGCACATCATTTTTATTTTTATTAGCTTTTCTTCCGGTGAGGTAATAATAAAAAATATATAAATTCGATTTTGTTAGTAAAAAATTATTTTTTCTAACTAATGGCAGAGACACAGAAAATGCAAAGAGAGTAAAAAGATATTTTCACAAATGATTTTGGATTGCTATATTTTGTAAGGGCACAGCTTTGCTGTGCCCTTACGGCATGGTTATTTATCTAAAAATTGCTGTAAAGACGCAACAGATTATTTATTGCTAGAGCCTGAAAAGAGCCGATTTGTAACTTGCTCTAATACTTTTAATGCTGTTAATGAACCTCGAATCAACCGAGTAGCGGCAAAAGGTTGTCGAAGCATGGCGATCGCTAACGGAAAAGGGTTTAGAGAGCCATCAGAGTTAATTGCTGGTGTGAGATCGGGGATATTATGCTGACAATCGTCGCTGACTACTCGCAGCATTGCCACAGACACCTCAGCCGCATTGAAAAATTCTAAAGCGGTAAATCCTTCCATATCAACAACATCAGCCGCCAAAGTCTTACCCAAATGATGTTTTTCGGCAGCAGACCAAATCACGCGATCGCTTGTCAGTGACTTGACTAATAAGGCTTTTTCTGATATGTAAGAGTGCAATTGTGCTGTGAAAGTGCGATCGCATTCTTGCTGTTTCCCCTGATAAATACAATTTTGATACAGCACAAGATCGCCAACTGTATAGCGATCGCTCAAGCTGCCACATATACCCATAATCAGTACTCTGGATTTTGGAGTCAGAAATTGTCCTTGTTGCAGGTATTTGAGTAAAGGTTTCATCCCAACAGGTATGGGTACTACTTTTGGGATGGAGGCAGTAATGCCGCTTAATCCGCGACACACAGCTTTATATTCTGCTCCTTGAGGCACCAAAATTGTGTTAATGGGCAAAAGATTAGGCACTAGTCTCGATAGTTTCAAGTTTTAACGGTCAATTAATGTTTGAAGTAGACGGGCGTGGCGCGATTCTTCTTTGTGACAATAAGTAATATTACCGTTTAGTAGTAACCAAAATTCGCAAACCGAAGATGATTGCTGTAGCATGACTAAATAATTGTGTCATCCACACGATAATTTTCAAAGATGGTAAAGCTTCATAACTCCAAATCCGCACGAGAACTCTTCAATATTTCCAAATTGGCGATTCAATTTTCGTGGCTGACGGTGAGTTTTTGGATTGCCGTAACGGTAGCTGGAGTTCTAGCTTTCAGTTCCCTTAAGTATGCCTTGTTTCCAGATATTACCTTTCCAGTGGTGGTTGTAAATGCTACAGCTCCTCTGACAACTGCCCTGGATACAGAAGCGAAGCTCACTAAACCCCTAGAAGAACGCCTCCGCTCCCTAGAAGGACTGGAGAATATCCGCTCATCAACCTATCCTAGTCAAACAGCTGTTGCCCTTTCTTTTGCGGTTGGGACGAATTTAGAAACATCGACCAAAAAGGTTGAAACTGCCCTAAAGCAGCTAACTTTACCTCAAGGAGCGACTTCTAAAATTATTCCCCTAAATCTAAACGAGTCAGCCGCCATTAGTTATGCCATAGAGAGTCCTACACGGAATCTCAAAGATTTGACGAAGTTGGCGCAAGATGAGATTGTCAGTGCGATCGCTAAATTACCAGGAGTATTAAAAGTCTCACTACTAGGCGCTGCGACGGCAACTCCTCCGATAAATCCAGCGAATGCGAGTGCAACAGCTCCCCAAGGTGGGGCGACATTAGTCCGGTTTAACGGTCAAGATGCACTCGCATTTCAGGTAATCAAACGCGGTAATGCTAATACTTTGGAAGTAGTGAGTCGGGTTGAGAAAGAAGTTCAAAGGCTACGTACCCTCAAAGATGTCAAACTCACCTTAGCTGCCACCCAAGCAGAATATATCCGCCAAGCCACCCAGTCAACAATCGATGCTTTGCTGGAAGCAGTCTTGTTGTCAATAGTGGTAATTTTTCCTTTTTTATGGAATTGGCGGGCAACTCTGATCTCTGCCTTAGCGATTCCCACGTCTTTGCTGGCTACATTTATCGTCATGGCGATTTTCGGCTTTAACCTGGAAACAATCACCCTGCTGGCTTTAGCTTTGGTGATTGGTAGCATTGTTGATGATGCGATCGTCGATGTGGAAAACATCATGCGACACGTTGAAGATGGAGAAACTCCTCGCCAAGCAGCGCTTTTAGCGACAAATGAGATTGGGTTGACAGTCACCGCCGCCACTTTAACAGCAGTAGCAGTTTTTCTACCCATAGGTTTAATGGGTGGGGTAATTGGTCAGTTCTTCAAGCCTTTTGGCATCACTGTATCCGCGGCAATGCTTGCTTCTATGCTAGTTGCTCGGACTTTATCTCCAGTTCTGGCTATCTACTGGCTCAAACCTAAATCCTCACTCTCCCCGCGTCGAGAAGCAAAAATCTGGGTGGCGTTTACCCAATCTTACAGAAATTTGCTCAGTTGGTCTTTAAATCACCGCAAGATAGTTATCGGGTTAGCTGCACTCAGTTTCATCGCAGGTATAGCACTGATTCCACTAATTCCCAAAGGATTTATTCCCAAACTCGATCGCGGCGAATTTAATATTGCTTATACGGCTCCTTTGCCGAGTATTCCTAGTGGAGGAGAGGGGCAGGGGAGCAGCACTTCGGCTACGCTCAGTGACCGGGGAGCAGAGGGGCAGGGGAGCAGGGAAGCAGAGGAGCAAGGGATAAATCCCAATCCCCAATCCCCAGTCCCCAGTCCCCAGTCCCCAATCCCCAGTCCCCAATCCCCAATCCCCAACCCTTTAAATGATTCTCTTGAGGTTGCGAAGAAATTAGAAAATGTAGTCAGAAAATCACCAGCAGTTGAAACAGTATTTACCACCGTTGGTTCTCGTGAGGGTGAACCAAATAAAGGGACACTATATGTAAAGTTAAAGGAAAATCGCACAATTACAACTGCGGAATTACAAGACCAATTGCGCTCCTCCTTACCTGTTCTTTCTGGGGTAACTACTAGTGTTGAAGATATTCAATTTGTCGATTCTGGCGGTCAAAAACCCCTGCAAATAGCATTACAAGGTGATAATCTCCAAGCTTTGAGCAAAGCAGTCAAAGCAATTAAAGAAAGAATTCAAAGGCTACCGGGATTCGTTGATGTCACAGTTACAGGTGAAACGAATCCACAAGGCACGGTTTTTCAGATCGAGCGTCTGAATAATCAGCGGGTGGCCTACATCAGTGCTAATCTTGGCAAGGATCTGTCTTTGGGTGATGCCACTGACAAAGTGGTAGCTGAAGCAAACGCAGTGTTACCCTCTAATGTTTCTTTAAATTTAGGAGGAGACTCTGCTAACCAAAATAAGGTTTTTAGCAGTTTCGGCAGTACTTTAGCTCTATCTGCCCTATGTATTGTTGTGGTACTAATTTTACTATTCAAAAGCTGGGTAGACCCTTTAGTTATTGGTGTCTCTTTGCCTTTAGCACTAGTGGGGGCGATGTTGGCGCTACTAATTACCAAGAGCGACTTTGGTATGATCTCATTGATCGGTTTCGTCTTTTTGCTGGGGCTGGCAAATAAAAATGCTATTTTGCTTGTAGATTATATCAACCAGTTACGCAATGCTGGCTTAAACCGTACAGAGGCGATTCTCAACACCGGACTAGTGCGCCTCAGACCAATTATGATGACCACGGCCTCCACTATTTTAGGGATGCTGCCGATCGCATTGGGTTTAGGTGCTGGTTCCGAATTGCGATCGCCGATGGCTGTAGCGATCGCCGGTGGACTAGTAACTTCAACTATTCTTAGTTTGATTGTTGTGCCAGTCGTCTACACCATTTTGGATGATTGGTTTCCCCGATTTAAGAAGAAGGGAAACAGGGAAGCAGAGGAGCAGGGGGCAAGTTGATGCAGGTTTTTGTCACGGGGGGTACGGGTTTTATTGGTGCCCATTTGGTACGGTTGCTCCTACAAGAAGGATATGCCGTCAAAGCACTGGTACGCTCAACCAGCAATTTGGAAAATCTACGCGGTTTGGATGTGGAAATTGTCAAAGGCGATTTGAACGATCCAAATCTCTGGCAACAAATGGCAGGTTGTCAATATCTATTTCATGTAGCAGCTCATTATTCCCTCTGGCAGACAGACCGAGAATTACTCCACCGTTACAATGTCCTGGGTACGCGCAATGTGTTGGCAGCAGCTCGCAAAGCTAATATTGAGCGCACCGTCTACACAAGTTCCGTGGCAGCGATTGGGGTAGGAGCGTCAGGGGAAGTTGTGAATGAAACACATCAGAGTCCCTTAGAAAAGTTGGTGGGTGACTATAAAAAGTCTAAGTTTCTGGCTGAACAAGAAGCTATGCAAGCCGTTACCGTAGGTCAGGAGGTAGTTATTGTCAATCCCAGCAGTCCGATTGGCTCGTTGGATATCAAACCTACCCCGACGGGTGATATAATCTTGCGGTTTTTACGACGGCAAATGCCCTTTTACTTGGATACTGGTCTAAATTTTATCGACGTGCGGGATGTGGCATGGGGGCATTTACTGGCTTTGCAACGGGGTAAATCTGGCGATCGCTATATCTTAGGTCATCAAAACCTCAGTCTCAAGCAACTACTCGAACAACTCGCCGATATCACAGGTCTGAGCGCACCTCAACAAACAGTACCCGCTTGGTTGCCCCTCAGTGTTGCCTGGGTTGATGAAAAAATTCTCGCACCACTGGGTAAATCGCCCTCAGTACCATTAGATGGCGTTCGGATGGCGAAACAACCTATGTATTACAATGCTTCAAAGGCTGTACGAGAGTTGGGTCTACCCCAATCTTCGCTAAACGCCGCACTCAAAGATGCTGTGGATTGGTTTGTTGCTCAAGGATATGTCAACCCCTCTGGGAAATTCAAAATTCAAAATTCACGCATTCAAAACTGAAGACCCCACAGATAAATCTTGGGGTTGAAAAAGTGGTGCATTTATCTTTAAAAGAGGAGCGATCGCAACAATGGCAGTTAATCTACAACAAGCTATGGATATTGGGAAGTATCTTGTTACTCAGCGTTTGAAAGGACGCAAACGCTTCCCCTTAGTGTTGATGTTAGAACCTCTTTTCCGGTGTAATCTCGCCTGTACTGGTTGTGGTAAAATCCAACATCCAAAGGAAATTTTAAAGCAAAATCTCACCCCAGAACAGTGTTTTGCCGCAGTGGAAGAGTGCGGCGCACCAGTTGTCTCCATTCCTGGTGGAGAACCTCTGCTACATCCCCAAATTGATGAGATTGTTCAGGGATTAATTGAGCGCAAGAAATATATTTACTTGTGTACCAATGGTTTGTTATTAGAAAAGAGCCTGGATAAGTTTCAACCTTCTCCTTACCTCACTTTCAGCGTACATTTAGATGGAATGCGGGAATTACACGATCGCTGCGTCGATCGTAAAGGTGTTTTTGATATTGCTGTTAAAGCCATTCGCGCCGCTAAAGCTAAAGGCTTTCGTGTTACAACTAACACCACTATCTTTGAAGGTACTGAACCTAAAGATATGCAAGAGTTTTTCAACTTTCTGGAAACACTAAATACTGACGGGATGATGATTTCTCCCGGTTACAGTTACGAGTGGGCACCAGATCAAGATCATTTTCTCCACCGCGAACAAACCCGCGCCCTCTTCCGAGAAATTCTGGCTCCTTACAAAAGTGGTGAAAAAAACTGGAACTTCAATCACAATCCGTTGTTCCTAGATTTTCTCACTGGCGAGAAGGACTACGAATGCACGCCTTGGGGTAGCCCTAGTTATAGCGTTCTCGGTTGGCAAAAACCTTGCTATCTGCTAAACGAAGGTTATTACTCTACCTTTAAGGAACTACTCGCACAAACTGACTGGAGTCAATACGGCCAGAAGAGTGGTAATCCTAAATGTGCCGATTGTATGGTTCATTGTGGCTACGAACCCACCGCCGCAATGGATGCAATGCAGCCGCAAAATATGGCGCGTGCCCTTAGCAGTGTGTTTGGTAGGAATTAAAAAGTAGTAAATACTACATATTAAAGGGTGCTATACTTGCGCACCCTTTAAGGATTCTGACTGCCCTAAAATGTGTATAATAACATACAATATTTCAAGGAAAATGCTTATTTAGAGATATTGCGATCGCTCCTTCAGCCAAATTGGCCAAAATTTATCAGGAAAAATACTCATGCCATTTGTATCTGTTCGCGATCTGCAAATGTATTATGAGATTCGTGGCACTGGTCAACGCCTGCTCAGTATTAGTGGTACTGGAGTAGATTTGCAGCGATCGCCGACTATTTTTGACTCACCATTAGCCCCACACTTTGAAATCTTAGCCTACGATCAGCGCGGTCTGGGTCAAACCTCAAAACCTGATATTCCTTACACCATAGCAGATTACGCCGCCGATGCAGACTCTTTGTTAAATGCAGTCGGGTGGGAGAACGCTCATGTCATCGGAATTTCCTTTGGGGGTATGGTAGCCCAAGAGTTGGCACTGCGCTATCCACACCGCGTTAAACGTCTTGTTTTGGCCTGTACCAGTAGTGGCGGTGCTGGTGGGTCGTCATATCCACTACATGAACTTGCGAACCTTCCTACTGAAGAACTAGCTCATCGGCAAATCACAATTGCTGATACGCGTTGGCAAGAGGAAGCTTGGCTCTCTAGCCGAACTACACAATTTCAGGAATTAGTGAAGCTGACACTAGCAGTTTTTCAAGCGGGTACAGACCAACCAAGTCGTGAAGTTGGGCGTCGTCGCCAGCTTGAGGCTCGTGCTGCTCACGATACATATAATCGACTTTCTCAACTGCATATTCCTGTCTATATCTGCGGCGGTCATCACGATGGCATATCTCCTCCTGCCAATCTTGAGGCAATGCACAAACAGATACCAGGTTCGTATTTAGAGTTCTTTAAGGGTGGTCACGGCTTTCTTTACCAAGACTCCCAAGCATTCAAGCGCGTTATTGCCTTTCTCCAAAATAAATTTGAGTAATTTTACATAAGACATATCAGACATAACTACAAAGTTACAGTAACTACAACACCTATTGCCCTCCCACAAGAGCAGCGCTCAGCTCGTAAACTAAACATAGACCAAAATATGAAGTTATGTAAACAAATTTCACAAACATAACAATAATTTGTAATAAATAATGATACGGCAGCATTGTATAAAGAGAACTTGGAAGTAAAAAACAACATCTTAATCAGGTTTTCCAGTCGTTCATGGAAGTTTGAAGTTTTTTAACAAAAGTTTTAATCTGAAAGCCTGGAGATCGTAAACTTATTTTTGGGATGTCTGTTTTAAACCTTTCGTAACTCGTCAGGCAGTGCTGACATCAAAAATCAACTGAACCACTCAGTTTTGAGTCCAATTATTCTTAACCAAGCAAAGTAGGAGATTTAACGCAATGGTTTTAGATGCATTTGCAAAAGTAGTTTCCCAAGCTGATACACGTGGGGAATATCTCTCCGATGCACAATTGGATGCGTTGAGCGAACTAGTCAAAGATGGTAACAAGCGTACAGATGCCGTTAACCGGATTACCAGCAATGCGTCTGCTCTTGTTGCTGCTGCCGCTCGTGATTTATGGGCAGAACAACCCCAATTGATCACTCCTGGTGGTAATGCTTACACCAGCCGTCGCGCTGCTGCTTGCATCAGAGACTTGGACATCATTCTTCGCTATATCACCTACGCTATCTTTGCTGGCGATTCCAGCGTGCTAGATGACCGTGCCCTCAATGGTTTGCGGGAAACCTATTTAGCATTGGGAACCCCAGGAGCTTCAGTTGCTGTTGGTATTCAAAAGCTGAAACAAGCTTCTTTGGCCATTGTCAACGATCCCAACAACATCACCAGAGGAGATTGCAGCGCTCTGTCATCTGAAATAGCTAGCTATTTCGATCGTGCTGCTGCTGCTGTGGCTTAAGCCAAGCATTGCTGATGTTGACTAAATAATTGTCCATAGGACAAAACAAAATTTCAACCATAAAGTTTGTAAAAGGGAGATAGCAAAATGTCAAAAACACCTCTAACTGAAGCAATTGCATCGGCTGATTCTCAAGGACGCTACCTCAGCAGCACCGAAATTCAAGTTGCTTTTGGTCGCTTCCGTCAAGCTCCAGCTAGCTTACAAGCAGCAAAAGCTTTAAGCGCCAATGCTCAACGCTTGACTGAAGGTGCTGCTCAAGCGGTGTATAACAAGTACCCTTACACCACTCAACAACAAGGGCCCAACTTCGCGGCTGATGCACGCGGCAAGAGCAAGTGTGTACGTGATGTCGGCTACTACTTGCGGATTATCACATACGCTTTAGTTGTTGGTGGCACAGGCCCCTTGGATGACTTCTTGATTTCTGGCTTGGCTGAAATCAACCGGACTTTTGATCTGTCTCCTAGCTGGTACATTGAAGCTCTCAAGTACATCAAAGCTAACCACGGTCTAAGCGGCGATCCAGGTGTTGAAGCAAATTCCTACATCGACTATGTAATCAATACTCTAAGCTAGAGTGTTTCTTTAGCCCGGAGAGGAAATCAGCTCTTATGACAAGTAAGTTCTATGAGTTGTTTATCTCTCCGGGCAGTTTTTTAAGAAAAACTAGCAGAAAACCCTGGAGAAAGAGGAACGTAGTTCTGTATTTTTTGCTTTAGAACAGGGATGAAAGCTGCCGACGTAGCACGGTATTTGCTACAAATTTGGGAAAGTTCACAACCCAGTGCCTCTTTTAAGCTACCGTCAATTGGCACAATATTTTTGTCAGTACAAGATTTAAACACCTACCCTCGGACTGGGGGAAAGTATACGCCCGAAATAACGTAAGGAGATATCACTACGCCCTAGTGGCAGATGTGGTGAGGCAGCGAGCGCAATCTTCTACCTTCTCTTAGGAGACGCTACGTGTTGGCGGAACGTTCCGTAAGGAAGGAAAGATGCTAGTGCAACGTTAGCGAGTCCGCGCCCCCTACAGGGAAGGAAGCTACGCGTAGTGTCTGACAGAGAACTTCTGAAGGTTTTTCTCTCCCATGAGGGACTGCCAAACTGATAAGGTGAGCCTGGGAACCTGTGGAAACAGGATATTAAGGCAGCTATGTCTTAAAAATCACCTGATTTAAAGTAAGGTGAGTGTCAATTTCAAAAAGACTGTTAAAAGACTAGAAAAAATTTTCTAAAAAGTTTTCAGTTTTGCAGTTAAAACTGAGGAGGTAAAAGATGGCAGCTTTGGGACAAGCAGCAAGATTAGGGATTGCAGCGTTTGAAAATTCAGCACCAGTAGAACTACGCCCTGATAGAACAGAAGCCGATGTGGCAGTGGTTATCCGGGCGGCTTACCGTCAGGTTTTGGGTAATGCATATCTACTAGAAGGAGACCGTCTAGAGAGTGCAGAATCACTATTGCAGCAAGGTGTAATCACCGTAAGGGGATTTGTGCTAGCCATTGCTCAATCAGAACTCTATCGGGATAAGTTTTTCTACTCCAACTCCCAAACTCGGTTTATCGAGTTGAATTATAAGCATTTATTGGGGCGTGCCCCAGAAGATGAGTCAGAGATTTCGTACCATGTTGAGCTTTACAACTCACAAGGTTATGAAGCTGAGATTAATTCCTACATTGACTCATTAGAATATCAAGAGAGTTTTGGCGAAAATATTGTGCCCTACTACAGAGGCTTTAAAAGTCAAGTAGGACAGAAAAATGTTGGCTATAGCCGACTGTTCCAACTTTATCGGGGTTATGCCAATAGCGATCGCGCTCAAGGACAAAAACAAGGACGCCTCACTTGGGAAGTGGCTAAAAATTTAGCTTCACCCATTTATCCAGTCTCTGCTGGAGCCTTAACAGGTCTCTCTTCAGGTGGTCGCGGCGAAACATACCGGATCAGAGTACTACAAGCAGCTTCCCCATACTCAGCTGTAGTACGGCGCGGTACTGCGGAATTGATCGTACCCTACGAGCAACTTTCTAGCAAATTGCAGCAGTTGAATCTTAAGGGCAGTAAGGTTATTAGCATTACAGCCGTATAAATAGGGAATTGGGGAATTAAGTGAGGAGTTAGGAGTGAGGAGTGAGAAGTCAAGAGTGAGGAGTTAGAAGTTATGAGTTTTAAATTCCTAACTATACCCCTACCTTAACTTCTAACTCTTAACTCCTAACTCCTAATTTTTCCAACTACTAATTACAAAAGGAAAATTACCAATGGCCGTTACAACAGCAGCTTCCCGTCTGGGAACAGAACCTTTTAGCGATCAGTCCCCTGTGGAATTGCGTCCGAATGCAACCAAAGAAGACATAGAAAGAGTAATTGCTGCCGTCTATCGTCAAGTCTTGGGCAACAACTACATATTGGCATCCGATCGCCTAACAAGTGCTGAATCGATCCTGCGCGATGGAAAAAATACAGTGCAAGAGTTTGTGCGTCAAGTAGCTAAATCGGAACTGTACAAATCCAAATTTTTCTACGACAACTTCCAAACTCGCGTCATCGAACTGAACTACAAACATTTGTTGGGTCGTGCCCCTTATGATGAGTCTGATGTCGTCTATCACTTAGACTTGTATCAAACCAAAGGATATGAAGCCGACATTGATTCTTATATCGATTCTCCAGAGTATCAATCTAACTTTGGTGAAAATATAGTGCCTTACTATCGCGGCTTTGAAACCCAAACAGGACAAAAAACTGTCGGATTTACCCGGATATTTCAACTTTATCGCGGCTATGCCAGTAGCGATACCTCCCAACTCAAAGGCAAAGACTCCCGCCTTGCTAGCGAACTAGGTCGCAATAGTGCATCCGTCGTTGTTCCTCCCTCTGGTGCTTCCTCAGGCTTTTCATACGTTGCTTCTGAAAAAGGCGTTACCCCCAGCAGTACTTTTGGTGGTGCGGGAACCTTTGGTAAAGAAGGCAGACTTTACCGCATTGAAGTGGCAGGTGTTTTTGGATCTGGGTATCCCAGCACACGCCGCGTCAATCAAGCGGTGGTTATACCTTATGAAGAACTATCTAGTTACTTCCAGAGAGTGTTAAAACAAGGTGGTAAAATAGCTAGTGTGAAACCTCTTTAGTGTCAATAGTCATTAGTCAATAGTCATTATTCAGGGCAAATGACTAATGACGATTTAAAATTGGGAATTAATTTTATGATTGGAGCAATTAGTAGTACATCAACGAGTAATCGCTACTTTCGGTATGAAGTAGTGGGTCTACGCCAAGTTGAAGAAAATGAAAAAACCAACTATCCGATTCGTTCTAGTGCCAGTGTGTTTTTCACTGTACCTGAGAACCGGATGAATCAAGAAATGCAGCGAATTAGTCGTTTGGGTGGCAAAATAGTTAACATTCAGCCGTTGAACGCTGTACCTCAAACAAATAACGACCAAAGCGCTCCTTCTTCATAAATGAATTCTAGTCCGCAGAAATTTGAAGATTTATCACCGACAGGTAACTCTGGCGATGATGAATCTTTAACAGTAGAGCAAGCGATCGCTAATCTTGAGAGTGCAGATTTAGGTCTGCGCTTTTATGCTGCCTGGTGGTTGGGTAGGTTTCGGATCTGTGAAGCAGCTGCGGTTACAGGATTGATTAAAGCGTTAGAGGATGAAGCCGACAGAACACCAGAAGGCGGATATCCTCTGCGACGTAACGCAGCTAGGGCTTTAGGGAAACTAAGCGATCGCCAGGCAGTCTCACCTTTAATTGCGTGTTTAGACTGCTCAGATTTTTATGTTCGAGAAGCGGCGGTACAATCCTTAGAAATGCTGGGCGATCCAGTTTGCATTCCCGCCCTGATCGAGTTATTACAAGTAGGTTTGCAGGGAGAGCAGCTGATCTCAAAGCAGCCTGATTTATCTCAACCCTACGAGGCCATTTTGGAAGCCTTGGGAGCCTTGAGGGCAACTGAGTGTATCCCCTTGGTAAAACCATTTTTAGAGCATCCAATCGAATTGGTGCAATATGCTGCCGCACGAGCGATGTATCAATTAACCCAAGAACCAGTTTATGGAGAACGGTTAGTAAAAGCCCTGGCAGGAGATAAATTGCAATTGCGTCGAGCAGTGTTAGCAGACTTGGGAGCGATTGGCTATCTACCCGCAGCAGATGCGATCGCCGAAACTCTTGCTGAAAATAGCCTGAAGCTAATTTCTCTTAAAGGATTACTAGAATACCAAGTTAACCATACAGCAACAAGCACTTTGTCAGCAGGTGCGATAAAAGTGATAAATTTGATGGACTCGCTATTGTAGTCATAATTTCCCAGGCATTAGTTGTTATTAATACGCTTAAATTAACTGTTTACCACACATAAACCCCTAATATAGCTGCGAGATAAGGGCTAGGGGGTTTGTGTCTGATGTCAACTACGGAGGGCTTAAGCTACAATTGGCAGATCCCTAATGACTCATGGCAAATTATTATGAATAACAGTGACCTGGCCCAAATATTAATTCGTGCTGTGGAAGAAGCAGACTCTTCGGATCGCTTATTAGACGCAGTTCAGGAGTTAGCGGCAGCTGGTATTGAGGAATCTGTTCCCACTCTGATTGCAGCTTTAGGCTACAACAATCCAGGGGCAGCAGTGGCGGCGGTAGATGGACTAATTGCGATCGGGGAAGTTGCAGTACCGTCACTATTGGAACTAATTGATGACTACAACTACAGTGCTAGAGCCTGGGCTATTCGCGCCTTAGCGGGAATTGGCGATGTCCGGGCGCTGGATACCTTGTTAGAGGCAGCAAAAAACGATTTTTCCTTAAGCGTGCGGCGAGCAGCTGCTAGGGGATTAGGCACTTTGCGCTGGCAGCAACTACCTGCTGAGAAAGTGGAATCTGTTCAGACTCAGGTATTAGAGGCATTATTAGTAATTTCTCAAGATCCAGAGTGGATAGTGCGTTATGCAGCAGTGACGAGTTTAGAAACACTAGCGATCGCTATAGCAGTAACTTTACCCGATCAAGCGTCACGGATTACAAATCAACTTCAGCAAATACTCGATACCGATGCCGATGTGGGAGTTCGTACCCGCGTAAAATTTGCACAACAAAAAATTCAACAGCAACAACATCAAGAAATGTTTGCACCGAAAAGAAAGCTAGAAGACACTGAAGTGTCTGAAGTCCCTCATCGTGGTGGTGGCAGACGGTAAATCACCAGACACCATACTGCAAGCGCGGTATGGTGTTATGTCAAACTAACTAGGCGATAAAGATTGAATTTCTGCCTGGATATTGCCACGAGCAGATGGTTCGGCAAACTCTGACATTAAAGGCGTAAAATAAATACGCGATCGCTGTAAAAATTGTTCTAAAATTTTCTGACGACCTGTGATATAATCTGCCTCTGCCACCCAGCCATATTCCTGACGAATAGCATGGGCGTATTCTTGATAATCAACTTGGTTAGTAGCCAAAATCGCTAAATCTGCATCAACTAGGACTTGGCTATCATAGTCATTTACCGCAGCTTGGTGGTTTTTAGTGTTCAGAATCAGACGGGTGACAGTAGTTATAATACTTTCTGGAATACCCAAATTACTCAGCAACTCAAAAGCGTAGTCTGCACTTCGTTCTTCGTTATCTTTGGCTTCAGTGTCATACACTACATCGTGAAACCAGGCCGCTAGTTGAACAGCAGCTAGGTTATTGGTGTAGCCTTGCAAAACCTCAATTGTGCTAAGAACGCGATCAATGTGTTTCAATGTATGGTAATAGCGATCAGGGGTAGAGTAAGCTTCAACCAAGAAATTAAAGGCTTTCTCAGCCGCTACTCGATCGACGCCAAAGGGTTGGAGTGTGTGTTGCCAGTTATAAAATAAAATATCCATAAATTTTTCTGTAGGCATAGAGGCAGTATACCCATTCTGAGTATTAGAAAAAATAAGTACATACTGTTAAAACAGCAGTAGAAGACTTCAAGTAGAACCTCACCTTCTAACTTTGCTACGAGAAAGAGAGGAAAAATTTTCTTACCCTTACTTGTAGTAAAGGGTTAGGAGTGAGTTCACGCGAATATATTTACAAGTTATAAATCAATGAAACTTTGGAGTTTCGAGAATTGCTGGGTATTGCAACCACACCTACAGGAAGGGGAACCGTTAATTTCAAATATTAGCGGGATATGAGTGGTTCACCACTGTGATATCTGATACAGGTAAGTTATGATCGTGGGCATTAATTTTTTATTGTTAAGATGCCAGCTAAAATCATCCTTACCGTTATCCAAGGACAATTATTAGGACAGCAATATATTTTTGATTGCCGCAGTAGTTGCATAATCGGTAGAAGTCCAGATTGCAATCCTCAGTTACCAGATGATGAGAATCATCGGGGCATCTCCCGCTATCACTGTCTACTAGATATTAATCCTCCTGATATTCGGGTGCGGGACTTTGGTAGTAAAAATGGCACTTACATTAACGGTAAAAACATCGGACAACGCCAACGAAATCAAACGGCTGAAGAAGCTGTAAAATTCCAATTTCCAGAGTATGACTTACGAACAGGCGACGAAATCAATTTAGGTCACACTGTCTTTAAAGTTAGTATAGAAATACATCCAGATCGAGTAAATCTACCAACCTTCATCCCTGATGATGTTACTGTTAAAAATAACCCAGTACAACAAACTTATTTCTTAGACATCATCAAATACTTTCTGAAATTGGCTGAGAGTGGCGATCGCAACCTCAAAGCAATTAGCGGTTATAATCTTGTCAAACTTCTCAGCACGAGTGAATTCGGAGAAGTTTATTTAGCACAGCATAATCAGTCTGGCAAGTTCATAGCCTTAAAGGTCATGTTACCAGCAGTGGCGGCGAATGACTTCGCTGTGCAGATGTTTCTCCAGGAGACTGAAAACACCAAGGCTTTGCAACATCCTCATGTAGTGCAACTGATGGATTGTAGCTTCTCGGAAATTATCTTCTTTTTTACAATGGAATATTGTGAGATCGGTACTGTATGGGATTTCATGCAACAACTGGGTGGGCGATTGTCTGTTGATATTGCAGTACCGATTATTCTCCAAATTTTAGACGCTTTAGAATATGCCCACAATGTTGAACTTCCTTATGTCAAACTGGCTGATGGGAAGTTTGGCAAAGGTAAAGGTATAGTTCACCGCGACCTCAAACCGAGTAACATCTTCTTGACTAAGATTGACGGAAAGCTGGTGGCAAAAATCGGTGATTACGGCTTATCTAAGGCCTTTGACTTAGCTGGTTTAAGTGGTCAAACTTTGACTGGGACTCAAGCTGGTACTCCCGTTTTTATGCCGCGACAGCAGGTGCTTAACTTTAAATATGCCCAACCGGAGGTAGATATTTGGGCAGTTGCGGCTTGTCTCTACAATATGCTAACAGGTTGTTTCCCCCGCAACTTCATAGGCGACCCTTTTCTGGCAGTTTTACAGAATAATCCCATACCAATTCGCCAACGAGATGCAACAATTATGCAACCCCTAGCGCAGGTGATTGATTTGGCGTTGGTTGATAAGCCAGAAATTCACTTTAAGAGTGCAGCCGAATTTAAGCGGGCATTGTTAAGTGCGTTGTCATAGTCGAGTTTATAGCAGTTTTTATGTATTTAATCCACATCTGTCGTCGGGGCGCAATGCCCATTAGTGTCAACTTAAGGTTAAAGCCAGTCTAGAAAAAGCTTTTAGCAGATTATCTCGTTCCCAGTCTCCGACTGGGAATGTCCCTGATTGAGGCTCCGCCTCCCTCTCCTCGCGGCAGAGCCGCCAAGAGTAGCATTTCCAGCCAGAGGCTGAAAACGAGATTTTAAAAGGGTTTTGGCTTAAGTTGACATCAATGCACAATGCCTCTACGTTCGCCAAGCGTCCCGTAAGGAATATTTTTTAATTGCAAGTTCCTAGAACGCACGGCGTAACTACATCATTCAAAATCAATGAAATCCTTACGGTATAGTAATTCCGAATTCAGCATAATGGTGACAGCTAAATGAAAGCGTCAAAATAGAAGACACAGGCTTTGTACAAAAAGCCTTGCCTTGATTAACGGAGTTATTATCAGTGGTATTACAAGTACAAACAAGCACCTACGAAGCTAAAACCCAAGAAATTGCTAAACAACTTCTCGCCGCAACGCAGGAAAATCGTTCGTTTTTTTCTTCCCTGCGGGATCAAATGCGTTGGGATGATAAATTACTAGCTTGGGCAATGAGTAACCCTGGATTGCGGGTGCAGCTATTTCGCTTTATAGATACGCTACCGGCTTTGCATAGTAAATCAGAAATTGCCTCACATTTACAAGAATATTTAGGCGATGAATCTGTAGAATTGCCGGCAGCTTTGAAGGGAATGCTAAACTTTGCTAACCCCGACTCGATGCCTGGACAAGTTGCTGCTACAACCGTTGGGACAGCCGTTGAAACTCTTGCCCATAAATATATTTCTGGGGAAAATATTAAGCAAGTCATCAAAACAGTTGAACGACTGCGAAAAGAAAAAATGGCTTTCACCATCGACTTACTTGGTGAAGCGGTTATTACCGAAGCGGAAGCGCAGTCTTATCTAGAACGCTATCTAGAATTAATGCAACAATTGGTGGAAGCATCGAAGAATTGGGCAGTTATTCCGGCGATTGATGAGGCTGATGGCGAACCGATACCAAAAGTTCAGGTTTCTGTGAAATTAACGGCGTTTTATTCCCAATTCGATCCATTAGATGCTAAAGGTAGTGAGGAGCGAGTTAGCGATCGCATTCGGATTCTCCTACGTCGTGCTAAAGAATTAGGCGCAGCTGTCCATTTTGATATGGAACAGTATGCCTATAAGGATATAACTCTCAGTATTCTGAAAAAACTCTTACTAGAAGAAGAATTTCGGCAACGCACAGATATTGGCATGACAATTCAAGCATATCTGCGTGATAGCGAACAAGATGCCAAAGACGTAATTTCTTGGTTGAAAGAACGCGGTTATCCCCTGACAATCCGCTTGGTGAAGGGCGCATATTGGGATCAAGAAACTATCAAAGCAGCGCAGAAGCATTGGCCACAGCCAGTTTACAACGACAAAGCCGCAACTGATGCTAACTTTGAAACCATCACTCAATTGTTGTTAGAAAATCATCAATATGTCTATTCTGCCATTGGTAGCCATAATGTGCGATCGCACTCTCGCGCCATTGCCATAGCTGAAAGTTTAAATGTCCCCCGCCGTCGCTTTGAATTACAAGTCCTCTACGGTATGGGTGATAAAGTTGCCAAGGCGTTAGTTGACAAGGGTTATCGGGTGAGAGTTTACTGTCCTTACGGTGAATTATTACCTGGAATGGCGTATTTAATTCGTCGATTGTTGGAAAATACAGCTAATAGTTCTTTTTTACGGCAAAATCTCGAAAATCGACCAATTGAAGAATTATTAGCGCCGCCAATTGTCAAAGAAGAAAACTCTTTAACTCCTAACTCCTCACTTCTAACTCCTAACTCCATTCCTAACTCTCATTTCTCTGGTGCTGCTGATACCGATTACGCCGAGGAAGAGGTGAGAAAGAAGGCAGCGCAAGCTTTCCAAAGCGTTCGTCAACAGTTGGGTAAAACTTATTTACCACTGATTAATGGCGAGTATGTTAATCCGCCGGAATTTGTTGATTCTCTCAATCCTTCTAAGTTCAGTGAGGTAATTGGTAAAGTTGGGTTGATTAGCGTTGAACAAGCAGAACAGGCGATGCAAGCTGCGAAAGCCGCGTTTCCTGAATGGAAGAAAACACCAGCTAAACAACGCGCTGATATTTTGCGGAAAGCGGGTGATTTGATGGAACTCCGCCGTGCTGAACTTTCAGTTTGGATAGTTTTGGAAGTTGGGAAACCTGTTAAAGAAGCTGATGGAGAGGTTTCGGAAGCGATAGATTTCTGTCGGTATTACGCTGATGAGATAGAACGGTTAGACAAAGGTGTGAATTACGACATACCTGGGGAAACTAACCATTATATTTACCAACCACGAGGAATTGCTGTAGTGATTTCTCCCTGGAATTTTCCGCTAGCGATCGCTTGTGGAATGACTGTTGCAGCTTTGGTTTCGGGCAATTGCACTCTCCTCAAACCTGCGGAAACATCTTCTGTAATTGCAGCGAAACTCACAGAAATCTTGGTAGACGCTGGTTTTCCCAAAGGTGTATTTCAATACGTACCTGGTAAGGGTTCGCAAGTTGGCGCTTATTTGGTCAATCATCCAGATACTCATGTAATTGCTTTTACAGGTTCTCAAGAAGTCGGATGTCGAATTTACGCAGAAGCGGCAACGCTGAAACCCGGACAAAAGCACATGAAACGGGTGATTGCTGAAATGGGTGGCAAGAATGCCATTATTGTTGATGAAAGTGCTGATTTAGACCAAGCTGTTGTGGGGATAGTGCAGTCAGCATTTGGTTACAGCGGACAAAAATGTTCTGCTGCTTCCAGGGTGATTGTGCTGGAACCGATTTATGATGCCTTTGTGCAACGATTGGTAGAAGCAACAAAATCCTTGAACATTGGGGAAGCAGAGTTACCGAGTACACAAGTTGGACCAGTGATTGATGCTAATGCCCGCGATCGTATTCGCGAGTATATTCAGAAGGGTAAGGCAGAAGCAGAAGTGGCGTTGGAATTACCAGCACCTGAACAAGGCTACTTTATTGGCCCAGTCATCTTTAGTGAAGTATCGCCCAATGCGGTAATTTCTCAGGAAGAAATTTTTGGCCCTGTGCTGGCGGTAATTCG
Organism: Nostoc sp. DedQUE04; assembly: GCF_034530995.1. Lineage (NCBI taxonomy): Bacteria > Bacillati > Cyanobacteriota > Cyanophyceae > Nostocales > Nostocaceae > Nostoc > Nostoc sp. DedQUE04. The sequence goes on from NZ_JAVRCA010000002.1 coordinate 260,308, forward strand.
GGTAAAAGATTTCCAGGAAGCGTTAGCAGTCGCCAACGGTACAAACTTCGCCTTAACTGGCGGACTTTATTCTAGAACACCTTCGCACATTCAGCAGGCGCAGACAGAGTTTGAAGTTGGGAATTTGTACATCAACCGCAATATTACCGGAGCGATCGTTGGACGGCAACCCTTTGGTGGATTCAAACTTTCGGGAGTAGGTTCTAAAGCAGGGGGCCCTGACTACTTACTGCAATTTTTAGAACCACGCGCGGTGACAGAAAATATTCAACGTCAAGGTTTTGCACCGATTGAAGGTGCAGATTAAACTAACGTGAATTCCACGGCTCATATAGTGTCCGTCAATTAGCACAATCAAAACATCTCTCTCTGATTTTACTGCGTAAAACCCTCCCTCTCCGAGTCCTACGGTGTACACACATCTTGGTAATGAAGCCCCAATCCTGGATTTACCCCTCTTAATCCCCCCGATGTATTGGGGGAAAATATCCGGTTCTCCCCCTTACCAAGGGCGAGTTAGAGGGGGTCAGAAGGACTTGTGTGTACACCGTAGCTCCGACTCAAAGAGGGACAGGCTTGCACTTTCGGTCAAAGCAGGGAGAGGTGCATCAAACTCACATTAAACTACAATAGGTAGTAACATCAAACAGAGTTTAATGAGTAATTTAGTTATAAAAGTTGCTGAATTACCTAAAGATTTTTCGGCAATTCAAGCAATTAGAAAATCAGTTTTTCAAGAAGAACAAGGTGTAGATCCCGCTTTAGAATTCGATGGCAAAGATGAAATATCCGATCATCTAATTGCTTATTTAAATGTGGAAGCTGTAGGTACTGCTAGAATCAGATATTTAGATGAGAAAACTGCCAAAATAGAAAGGTTAGCTGTTTTGTCGACAGTTAGAGGGCAAGGTATTGGCAAGAAAATTATGGAAAATGCCCTACAGGTGATAGCTAACCAACATATTCCAGAAGTCGTAATTCATGCTCAAGAATATGTGAAAGATTTATACAAAAAATTGGATTTTGTAGAAGAAGGAGAAATATTTGAAGAAGCTAATATTCTCCATGTAAAAATGAGAAAAATATTTTCATAGTTAAAGTAAAATTATATAGTATTTTTTTAGTAATTTTTTAAAAAAAATGTATGTTTATGAGCAATTAACTAAAATATTTCATTAGAATTGACTCTAGCTGAACTATACGAATTGGCTTGATAAGGTAGTCATCAAAACTACCTGGTAGTATGGCGATTTCCTCCTCTAAAGGTTCGCTAAAGGTCATCATCACAATCGGTAAATGTTCCCGATAAGGCTCTTTTCTAAGGATATTCAGCAAATTCCAGATATGAGCATCTTTTACTAACTGCAAATCAAAAAAAACTAAATTTGGTTGGAAGCTTTGTACCTGTTTCAAAAAGTCGTTAGCATTATCTATCCACTTGACTTGGTAGCCAATTGTGTGAAGATAATCTTGCAATCCTGTTGCTGTGTTTTCCTCTTCTTCTACAAGCAAAATAGTTTTATTTGTGGAGATGACTGAAGGAGAGGAGGACGAGGTAAAGTTTGCTTCCTCTTCTGTCTCATCGATCTCATTTGTCTCATCTTCCCCATTTTCCAGATGCTCTGGATTTGGTAGAAACAGAATGAACTGACTGCCCTTTCCTAAAGTTGATGTCACGGTAACATCTCCACCATGTAAACGCGCTAATTTCCGCGTCAAAGCTAAACCTAAACCAGTGCCTTCATACTGCCGATTTAACCGACTGTCAAGCTGTTTAAACGGTTCAAATAAAAATTGAAACTGACTTGAGTCTATACCAATGCCAGTATCTGAAACTGTAAACGTTATCCCTTGTGGCACTTTTTTCACTACCAGCGATACTTCGCCTGCTGGGGTGAATTTAATCGCATTAGTGAGCAGGTTGAGTAGCATTTGCTTGATGCGCCGCTCATCAGCAATGCAAATATCAGCTTCTTGGTCAATTTCATGTGTGAGTTGCAATCCCTTTTCTGAGGCGCGATCGCGCACTGTCCAGATAGCATAATTACATATATCTACCACTGACAAAGATGATAATAACAGATCCTCTTTACCTGCTTCTACTTTAGATAAGTCAAGGATATCGTTAATCACTGCCAGTAGATGTTCGCCACTACTATATATACAACTTACATATTCGTTCTGCTTTTCATTTAGAGAACCAACTATTTCTTGTTGCAATAACTGTGACAAACCCATAATCGCATTCAGAGGTGTTCGCAACTCATGGCTCATGGTTGCTAAAAATTCAGTTTTTGCTCGATTGGCAGCTTCTGCTGCTTCTTGAGAGGCACGTAGTTTCAACTCTGTTTGTTTACGTTCAGTAATATCCTCAATCATCGCTAGAAAAAACTCAGGTTTACCATTGCTGCCTGGTATAACAGAAACAGAGATATGAGTCCAAAGTAAGTTACCATTTTGATGCTGGCAGCATCTTTCTATCTCAATACGATGTCTTTCGACAAGCTGTTTCTGATGTTTGGGGGGTTGTAAACCGTCCCTCGAAGTTCTCTTTAAGTCTGTGCGAATTCCTGACATCAGTTGTTTGTAAAGTTTTAAATCCTCCCTTTCTATGGAAATGTAATCTGTAAAGCTCTTGCCGTATAACTCTTCTCGGCTGTATCCTAAAATCTCGCATAGTGCCAGATTAGTATCAACTATCTGCCCTTTCATATCTATCAGGCCAATGCCGATAGAGGAACGCTCAAAAATCGCCCGAAATTGTGCCTCACTCTGTCGCAGTGCTTCCTGTACGACGTTTCGCTCCCTCGCTTCTATAGCCAGTGTCACAAAATCTGCAATTGAGCCAGCAAAACTTTCTTCTTCTAAAGTCCATTGGCGACCTTCACCTATGTGTTCGTGACAAACTACGCCTATCAAATGACCCTCTAGCCAAATTGGTGCGTCTAGTATAGATGTGATGCCCAAAGCTGATAGATAAGACTCGGATAATTCTTGGGTTCTGGAATCGTTTCTGGCATCATCTGCGGCAATAGTACGCTCCCCTTCTAAAGCCTGGAAATAAACAGGAAAATTTGTTTTTAAAAGCGAGTTACCAAAGGTATGCTTCTTAGTCCTGACATCATACAAATCAATGCATTCAATTTTTGAACGTTCTTCATTATATAACCATACCCCAACTCGCTCTACTAACAGCGTCTGAGCAGCAGTTTCTGTAATTTCCCTCAACACCGCATTGAGATTACCTTGCTGAAATGTCTTGCTTCTTGCCAGTTGCACCAGCATCTGGCTTTGTTTTCGCCGACTATTTTCTCTGATTCGTAAAGCCTCTTGGGCCTGGTTGTGCTCTGTTATATTTCTAGCTGACACCACCTGCATTAGTTGCCCTCAAGAAGAAATAATTTGGACTTGCAGTTCTACGGAAAAAGTAGAACTGTCTTTGTATAACTACAATTACTTGCTATGGTTTTTCATAACCGGAAAATATAATTTTTCTAACTAAATTTTATGATTCTGGCTAATTAGTTATAAGCTAGATTTTGCTGATTACTTCTGTTACTTCATACCAATAATTTTTGCCAGGGGATAATTAGCATTTCTAGTAATTTCACTATTAAGTAATTTTACTATCAAGTAGTATAAGTAGTATAGTATTTTTTATTTGAAACTGGGGAGTGCTAAAGACTTTTCCCAATACTCAATCCCTAGTACAATTTCTTGCTTAGTACTGACTAGCAAAATACCCTTGATTCTCCTAGAGAAAGATACTTAATGGCTCAAATTCTGCCAAACTTAAGGTAACGGCAGCTTTTGCGGAGGTGGAGCGATGACAGATAGTGATGTAAGAATTGTTTCCCTGATTCCCGGTGGAACAGAGATTTTAGCGACACTAGGATTGGTTGATGCTATTGTGGGGCGATCGCACGAATGCGATTACCCTCCAGAAATCCTCAATCGCCCCATTTGTACCCAAGCACGTTTAAATAGTGATGCCTCCAGCAGCCAAATTCACGACGACGTGAACAAGTTATTGCAATCTGCTCTGAGTATTTATGAAATCAAAACAGATGTTTTAGAGCAATTGCAGCCTACCCATATTCTCACTCAAGACCAGTGCGATGTTTGTGCTGTTAGCTTACACGATGTTGAAAAGGCAGTTGCTACACTCATTGACAGTAAACCTCAGATTATTTCTTTACAACCCAATATTCTCCAAGATGTTTGGGCTGACATTGAACGAGTCAGCAACACCTTTGGCGTAGACTCGGTAAAAGTCTTAGAAAATTTAGAAGCTCGCGTCAAAATTTGTCAGCAAAAAATCCAAGGACTTTCTTTAGATGAACTGCCTACTGTCGCTTGTATCGAGTGGATCGATCCTTTGATGATCGCCGCTAATTGGATTCCTGAATTAGTTAACTTAGCAGGAGGACAGTCTTTATTTTGCGCTACAGGTCAGCCTTCTCCGATCTTGCCTTGGGAAACACTATTAACAACTAATCCCGACATAATTGTTTTTATGCCTTGTGGCTTTGATTTAAACCGCACTCGCAAAGAAGCCAATTTATTAACTCAACGTCCAGAGTGGGAAAAACTACATGCTACCGAAACTGGTAGAGTCTACATTACTGATGGCAATTCTTATTTCAATCGTCCAGGGCCGCGACTGGTAGATTCTCTAGAAATTTTGGCAGAAATTTTGCATCCAGAAATTTTTCAATACGGCTACAAAGGAACTGCTTGGGAACGTTTGTAAAAAAGAATTCAGAACTCAGGAGCGGAGCCGGAGACGCTCCGCCTCCGGTCATAATTCAGTATGAATTCAAGTCAGGCTGAGTGAGATTGGTTTAAAACCTTGATGCGTTCCAATCGCCTACAAAGACTAATTCTGATTCCTGGATTCTGGATTCTTCTTCAAGGTGTTTTTTCAGAATCTGCCGATGGTTCATTGTTAAATAACAGCAGACGTGCAGCAAGAATGGCAAATCCTACAGCCGCGATCGCTTTTAAAACCCGTGTAGGTAATAATTCGGCTACTGCACCCCCTGCTAACGATCCCAACAGGCTTGTCAACAGCAATGCACCTGCTGCACCGAAAAACACTGCACGCGGAGAATTAGAACGTCCTGAAAGTGCGATCGCCGCTAGCTGACTTTTGTCACCCAATTCTGATAAAAAAACCGTAATAAAGCTCAGTCCTAATAAATGCCAATCCATATAAATTAAGGAGCAGTGGGGAATTTTTCTAATGACCAATGACCAATGACTAATGACTAATAACTAGTAAATACATCCCAAAATAGCATTAGGGAAATTACCAACAACATTACGCCGGCTGATTTTTCTACAGTTTTTGGGCTGAGTCGATTGGCTATCCAACTACCTAAAAGTACACCTAATAAGCTGGTGGTTATTAGGGCTGCCGCCGAGCCGATAAATACCACCCACGGCGAATGAGATTGTGCGCTCATTAACAAAGTGGATAGCTGAGTTTTATCTCCAATTTCTGCTAGAAAAATGGTTATAAAAGTCGTACCAAAAACTACTAGCACTGATTGCTGCTTTTGAGGACTATCGGCAATTACAGGCTGAACCAAGGGAGCGATCGCAGGAGTTAAGTTAAAATCATTGCTGTCTTCCAGTTCTAGCTCGATCTCAGTGTGAGATATGTCAGAAATCTCCAAAGGTGCAGAATCAAGTTTCACAAGCAGTAGTTTTGGTTGCTAGGGTGTTTTCATATTTCTATCATTTTCTCAGATTTTTGTCATAAATTGCAATCTCACACAAAAAAAGCAGGGTTGGATGTCAAAGGCCAACAGCTTGGTCGAAACGTAGTATTTCTAAACTGCGATCGCCATAAACTCCTTCTATTTGCTGGCGACAGCAGTCAATAGCAAAATCGTTGACTTCTTCTGGTTCAACCCCATACATATCTTGAAACACTTCTGATTCCACACGGCAGAAGCGCGGACGATTGGGGTAGATGCGACATTCTCGCGTGGTATGGTCGAAATTAACGCACCATCCCCCTTCGCCTACCATGCTGAGGTAGAGTTCTAGTTCTGATGGAGAGAGGTACTCTTCCAAGTCTGGACGCTCTGCTGGATCGAGATTACAGCAGGCTCCACATTGCTTTACACATTGCCAAGTTGACATTTTGGATTAGGGATTGGGGATTGGGGATTGGGGAAGGTGGGGCCCCCTCTGGGGATAAGGGGTAATGGGGACTGGGGATTGGGAGCCAATACGGTTCGGTTAAGGTTTTTTGATGAAAATTTGAGATCGCAAAGACGCAATAAATCGCTATCAAAATGAAAGACTGATTATTGTAGAGACGGCGATTCATCGCGTCTCTTGCCTTAACCGAACTAGTCCCCCCAGTCCCCAATGCCCAATCCCCCTATTTTACGTTTTTATATCTTTTCTTATAATTTTGTTAAGTAAATTAAATCTAACAGTCCATAGCCATATATGATCGATTTCGGGTTTTCTAATTTAAGTTATTGAATTTTTTAAGACTATTGGCAGGAGAAAAGGAAAAATGTTTGACGCTGTGTCTGACTTGTTTAACGCTTTTACTAGTATCAATTGGGAAGTTATTTTCCAATTGTTGTCCGTGGCGCTCATCGTGATTGCTGGCCCAGCAGTAATCTTTGTGCTGGCATTTCGCAACGGCAACCTATAAGAGTGCTGAGTGCTGACTAAGGAGTTAACAGTTAAGAGTTAGGAGTGAGAAGTTAATTAAGAATTCATAACTCATAACTCATAACTCAGCACTCAGTACTGATAACGCCTGAAGGGCAGCTTGGATAATATTGTCGTACTGTGGTTGAGAAATATTAACTTCTTTAGCGTTTTGACGATTAGTGCCCAGCAAACCAATTATATGTCCTGGCTGAATGGCTAAGACTTTGCCTTCAGAATTTCTAATTCTTAATTCTGCTTCAATACCGTTTTTATAGAAACCACAAGTATATTGTCGCTGGTTGTATTCAAATATGGTGCTTGACTGGATAGGTGGCGAAGCAAAAAATTGTTGAATCGGAATTGGCAGTCTGACTCCGATTAACTCTAGCTCGATGGTGGTGTTACCGTTAAAGTAATTTTCTCGCAATTTGTAAGCGATATCCACTCGCGGTGGTAAACGGAAGTAGTCGCCCCAACGCCAAGCGATCGCTTTGATTTTATACTCCTGATTATCTATAGTTTGGGCAACGGTCAGTTTGATGTGACCCTTACCAACGATTTTTTGCTCAACCACTTGAATATTAGGTGTCCAGAAAACTGGATCGGGGTTGTCCATACCGCAGGGATGTAGAGCATTAAGCTGTTGATAAAGCTGTTGATTAATGTGATTGAGGTTGACTTCGGCATCAATTTTTAGCAGAGGCTTGAGATGTTGGGGTTCAAGACACTGGTTAGCAAACTCAATCAAACGCGATCGCAACGCCTGTAAATTTTCTGCTGGTAGAGAGAATCCCCCGGCTGCTTTGTGTCCGCCAAATTTCCCTAGTAAATCGTGACAATATTCCAAAGCTTCAAACACATGAAACTCTGGAATTGAGCGTGCAGAACCGCGTATATGTCCCTCATCTTCATAAGTCCCGATAAACACAGGAACACCGTAGCGTTCTACCAAACGGGAGGCGACGATACCAATAACGCCATGATGCCAATTGGGTTGAACAACAATTAATACACGGTCTTTATGTAGAGACGCAACAAATTCCGTCTCTACATAAGCGATCGCTTCTTGTTCAATTTGCTGACACATCTCCTGGCGAGAGGCGTTGACTTGTTCGCATTGCATTGCTCTTTCCAGCGCCACCCCCATATCATCTGTAGTCAGCAATTCAATCACAGTCTGGGGATTACCAATCCGACCAATAGCATTAATGCGCGGGCCCAAGCGAAACCCGATATCTTCAGGCTTCAGGGATTTGGGACTGGGGACTGGGAACTGGGGACTAGGGACTGGGGATAAAAGTTTTTCTCCTGCTCTCTCATCTCCTCTGGACTGTACCCCAGCTACCTGAATTAACGCTTGGATTCCAGGTAAGTGGGATTTGGGTAAATGTTGTAAACCACGTTTTACCCAGCGACGATTTACACCAGTTAAGGGGGCTAAATCTGCGATCGTTCCCAGTGTAAATAATGCTAGCATCGGCTGGATCAAGCCCTTAGCCTGACCTAGCTGTTGTGCTAGAGACACTGCCAAAATGTAAGCAACACCAACACCAGCAACACCTCGATAAGGCGAGGATTCAGCTATTAGTTTGGGGTTGAGGATAGCGTTAGCTGGCGGTAATTTTTGGGGGATATCATGATGATCGGTGATAATTACTGCAAGACCAAGTTCTCTAGCTCTTGCAACTGGTTCAAACGCAGAGATACCATTATCTACAGTCAGAATTAATCCCACACCTTCGCTGTGAAATTCTTCAACTATGCGTTTATTAATACCATAACCTTCGTGCATCCGGCTGGGGATAGCATAATCTACTTGTGCGCCTAAAGTGCGGAGACTACGCAAAAGTAGAGCAGTACTAGTCATCCCATCAGCATCGTAGTCACCACAAATAGCAATTTTTGTTTGAGAAGCGATCGCATTTTCCAACAATTCCAAACTTATCGCCAAATCTGGGAAATCTTCTAACGGCGAAGGTAAGATTAAAGATTCTGGATTTAAAAATGCTTGTACCTGTTCTGGTGTTTCGATCCCCCGATTAATTAATAACTGGCTGATAATGGGTGAAATATTTGTCAAAACCGCCATATTTTGGGCAAATTCTGGTTTTTGTGGATAAATTTGCCAGCGCTGATCGGGTAAGCGCCTACGAGGCTTTGATAGTTCAGATACAGCTTGGTCTAGCACAATACAAGTTAGGAGTTAGAAGTTAGAAGTTAAGAGTTAGAAGTTTTTAATTAAAAGTTATTTCTTAATTCATAACTCATAACTCATAACTCATAACTCATAACATTAATTTGCTATCTAAAACACGTTTATTCTGCCATCATCCATAATATATAACGAGCGATCGCCCGGAGAGCGCCAAGTCGGACGGAGTTCCAGGCGCAATGTACCAAAGTTAAGTTTAGAGACAATCGCTTGCAGTGATAAACCTGTTTCGCTCCAAAATATCAAAGATGTATTTGGTTCTGTACCTTCTATTTGTCCTAAGTTTAATTTCTGCCCTGGACTCAAGGATATTGCATCAGTCTCGGAGGGTTTTTGAATTTTGATCGGGTTAGGTGTGTTATTTACAACTTCAACTCGGATGTGTTGCCCAGGAGTAAACTGAATTGGGTGCGACCCACACTTAGAGGCACAAGTTCGAGCGAAAGTTGCACTGGGATTATTGATTGATGTAACTAGAACGGTAGTTGCAACTAAAGCAAATGACAGAGGCTTAAACATAATACTCAGTATAAATATTTAATTAAAATACTACTTGATTTAGTAATTTTAAGCCTCAGTGTATTTTCCAGAATTACTTTGCTAATTCCCAGTTATTAAATTACTAATTATTTTTTATAAACATCTCCTCTCGCACCAATGGCGTAAATTTCGATGTCTTTAGATATCAATATCGACTGTAAAAATAATTCTGTTATAGGACTAGTATTTGATTTCTGAAAAAACCCCGTATATCTGAAGAGACATTATGGCTATTAGTAGAAGTATCGATGTTGAAGAGTTGTTGCAACTTTACGCGGCAGGGGAAAGAGATTTCTCCTTCATTACAGCAATTTTCAGGTAAATAGACCACAGTGGTTAAACCAACCGAGAGCATC